>NZ_QSDM01000016.1:0-71279 GCF_003464045.1 Dorea sp. AM58-8
AATGAGGTGCGGTTGGGGACCTTATTTTCGTAGGACCTTTGAGGTCCAAGCCGGTAATAGTCCCTTACAGGGACAGAGCAAACCACCAGCTAAGCTGGTGGTGCTGATTCAGAGCATTTTGCACATTTAATGTGTTGTGCAGAAAAGCCGGCGAGGTTCCTTTCTCCGGCAGAAGCAGTTCACGGAGCGGGCGGATTTATGCAGTCTGGTGATGTATTAGTATGGGCATCCAGAGGCGGTAAGACTGATGAATTATTTCCGATATTAGACATTTGCCATAAGAAATCTGTGACCGTAATTGGTATTACGGAGAGGCCGGAATCAGAACTTGCCAAAGAGTCAGATATTATACTTCCGATTCGTGTAACGGAAGAGACGGATAAATATAATTGTCAGGGGACATCAAGCTTTGTGGCTGTAACAGCAGTGTTTGACGCGCTTCAGGCAGCGGTGATTGAAGAGACGGGATATCAGAATGAACAGTTTGCTTTGATTCATCCAGGCGGAGCTGTAGGAAAAAGATTAGCGGAAAAACGGTAAATTCGGGAATAAAAATAAGGTAAAAAAATAGAAACAGCACTATATACATAATAATGTTTATAGTGCTGTTATTTTTTCTCAAAATAAAATAAATGAAAATAGATATTGACATAACAAATAAAACGAGTTAGCATAATAATAAACTTATGTAAAATTAAAAAGGAGATGGGGAATTGGAAGAAAAAAGGAACTATGAGATTCTGAAATTTGTAATGCATGGTGACAAGTGTTATATGAGTACGGATATTGTGAAGGGAAAACCGTTGATCGTATGGCTGAAATATCATGCGCACATTACAAAAGAACAGTTTTATGAATGGGCTCGGCAGATTATTGCTGATCTGGATCACTTTCACAGATGTCGTGGTAATCCTTGCTATCAGTATGTGAATCCATATAGCGTAATCGTTGGGGAGGATAGGAAGGTATATTTGTTGGATCTTGCAAGCAAAGAGCAGGAAGACATGATGCATCTTATGCAGCGGCGCTATGTGAGGGAAAATTTTCTGTCGCCAGAGAACCAGTATTATCAGAAGTCAGAAGAGAAGGAAGATATCTACGGTTTTGGCAAGATGATACAGTATGTTTTATCGTCAGTTGAGCTGGAACCTGAACTCAAATTTCTGGAAAGCGTACGTATTCAGAAGATTATAACCAGATGTCTGGATAAGCAGGGTAAGAAGAGGTATCAGAAATTATCAGATCTTTCAGGACAGTTTTCTTTGTCAGAAAAAAGAAATGGAAGTAAAAAGATAATGTATGTGATGATTGCGTTGGCAGTAATAGGACTGCTGGTCTTGTCAGGAAACAGGATTGTTTCATGCATATCCGGACAGAGCCGCCGACAGGGCGGACAGGATACGAAACTTGCTGATACAGAACGGAAAGAGGACATGAAGGCGCAGGCGTATCAGGAACAGTTTCAGGAGTTAAAGGAACAGTGGGAGACGGAAAGAAAAGAATTGCAGGATGAAAGTAGCAAGCGGGAGCAGGAATTGCTGTATGATCTGGCATTTGTGTATTTCAGTCAGATGAAAGATTATGAAGTGTGCAGCAGATATCTGGAAGAGATGAAAGAGCCGGATGCATTTGCAAAGGATATGGTCAGATTATGCGGGATGATGAGCAGGGCAGACGGAGAAGACGATAATACAGAGAAGCGGACTGAGGATGAAGAAGAGTCGGTGGAAATGTTATTGGAGCGTATGCGTCAGGAAATTCCGGATGAAGAGGATGAAAGGTATGCGGAGTGTATTGAATTCGCAAAAGAGCAGCTGCAGAAGGAGGATGTTGTGGAAGAACAGACATCCGGGGAAGAAAGTTAAGTACGAGGAGGCAGGAGTATGTATATAAAATCTAGCATCGAAGAAATGAAGAACCGAAAGAGAGAACTAGGATGGACGAACCAGAAGCTTGCAGATCAGGCCGGGATACCGGTGGGGACACTGAATAAGATTTTCAGCGGTATGACAAGATATCCAAGAGACAAGACGATGAATGCGCTGATTCAGGCACTGGGTATGGACTATTACACCATGGGAGGTAGTATAGAATTGTCCGTGGCAAGAGAACAAGGCGTCTATCAGTCTGGAAAGCCGGAACGAAGAATTCCGAGAAGTGCTTATGACGCACTTCCGGATGAATTGAAGGCAGAATTGATTGATGGGAAACTTTATTACCGCAGGTCTCCGTCTGTGAGACATCAGGAACTTCTGGTAATGCTTGCATCAGAGCTTATGTATTATATGCATAGCCATGGCGGGGGCAGAAAAGTACTGGCAGCTCCGTGTAATGTATGCCTGGAAGGAGATGATTATACGGTTCTGCAGCCAGACATTTTTGTGGTACAGCGTAAGGAAATGCTTCGGGATGGCAAGAACTGTATGGGGGCGCCGGAACTGATCATGGAGATTGTATCGGCAGAAGATTCCAACCATGATTATGAACTGAAGCGCCACAAGTATCAGAGTGCAGGAGTGAACGAATACTGGATCATTGATCCGGCGAAAATGAGGATTGTAGTGTATGCAGAGGAACGGGACGCTCTGCCGGCAATTTATACGTTTGATGAATGTGTAGAATCTGTGTTGTATGAAGGATTTCAGGTGGATTTTTCAAAAATGAAATACTGCTAGAAAATTTGTGATATAGGATTGACATTAACAGGTTGACTTGCGTGTTATTAGTTTATTATACTCAAAGTAAGATTATGAGAGAAGAGGGCATGTTTATGTTTGGAATCTACTATTATTATCGCAATTTAATTCTTCTTGCAGTTGTACCGGCAATCATTCTTTTGGTAAAAGTATATCAAAAGGACAAAGTTGAAAAAGAGTCTCCCAAGATGTTAGTGACACTGATTATGTGTGGAATATTCTCTGCGTTTCCGGCATTGCTGGTGGAGATGGCAGGGGATTGGGTGTTACAGAGCTTTCTGTCTGAAAACAGTCTGGTCTATCATCTGATTACCTGTATGATAATTGTGGCATATGCAGAAGAGGGTTCCAAATACATAATGTTAAAATTAAGAACCTGGAAATCAATAGAGTTTAACTGCCTGTATGATGGAATGTTGTATGCTGTGTACATTTCTCTTGGCTTTGCAGTGTTGGAGAATATTAGTTATTCTATCGGTTATGGATGGGGGACAGCGTTAATCCGTGCTGTGACAGCTGTTCCGGGACATGCATGCTTTGGCGTGTTTATGGGTGCGTTTTATGGATTTGCAAAGCAATATGAACGCATAGGACGAATAGATCTTTCCAGACGGTATCGAAAGTTTGCTGTTGTAGTGTCGGCATTTATCCATGGCTGCTATGATCTGATTCTTTCGGTGGAACTTCCGACGATTGCATTCTATACATATACAATCGCAATGTTTGTGTTGGCATTTCGGTTACTTCGAAAGATGTCAGATATGGATCGGTACATATAGAATGAAAAAGAGTCCTAAAAGGGAGGATGCCGGGTCACCGCTTTCGCGGGCCCGGCACGTATTATGAAAAAGTTTTATCTATGTTAATTTACTTATCGTCTATCTCCTGTTGATGATTATAGTATAGCCGGTATCTGTGAAAAAATAAGGTTTAATAAGTGAAGTATTTTTGAAAGAAAAATGAACAAACTGTGAACAACTGGAGTTATGACGGCATATTTACGACCTTTTCGGACATTTTTTGGTAAAAAAGGCGAATTGGAAAAAGTGATAAAATGGGATATACTATTATGGTATCTATTGAATGAAGTGAAAGGATAGATTTATGAAGTATATTTCATTTGCAATTCCCTGTTATAATTCGCAGGAATACATGTCGCATGCGATTGAGACCATTCTTACCGGCGGGGAAGACGTAGAGATTATTATTGTGAATGATGGATCAAAAGATAATACATCTAAGATTGGACATGAGTATGCAGAAAAGTATCCGGATATTATCCGCGTGATTGACAAAGAGAATGGTGGACATGGTGACGCAGTTAATTATGGACTTGCCAATGCCGAGGGAAAATATTTTAAAGTTGTAGACAGTGATGACTGGGTTAATACAGAATCATTACAGAATATTTTGAATGTACTGAAGAAGATGGAAGAACATGGCGAAGAAGTAGATATGCTTATAGCCAATTATGTATATGAAAAAGAGGGAGTATCGCATAAGAAGGTGATTCATTACCGTAATGTACTGCCTCAGAACCAGATTTTTAAATGGTCAGATGTGGGCAGATTCCATATTGATCAGTATATTTTGATGCATTCAGTTATTTATCGTACTGATATGCTGAAACTGTGTCAGCTTACATTACCGAAGCATACGTTCTATGTAGATAATATCTATGTATATTATCCGCTTCCACATGTACGTAAGATGTATTATATGGATGAGGATTTCTACAGATATTATATTGGACGAGAAGATCAGTCGGTCAATGAAAAGGTTATGATCAAGCGTGTTGACCAGCAGATATTTGTAACCAGAACGATGATAGATATGTACCAGATGCGTCAGATTTCTAATAAAAAACTGCGCGCATATATGGAAAAATATCTGGCAATCATGATGACCGTTTCTTCTATTTTATGCATTCGCTCCAAAGATCCGGAGAATATGGAGAAGAAGAAGGAACTCTGGAAATATCTGAGACAGAAGGATAAGAAGACATTTGTACGTATTCGATATGGTATTCTTGGTCAGAGTATGAATCTTCCGGGCAAGTCCGGACGTAAGATTTCTTCACTGGCATATCTGCTTGCAAGAAAGATTATCGGATTTAATTAAAATATTTGAAGAGTGCGTGTGTTTATGGTAAAATACGTGAGGAACCGAATGGGTTAATTAATAAACATTATAATAAAGGAGAAATGATTATGAGAATTTCACCACTTCAGAAGGCAAGATATGAGTATACTCCAAAACTTCCAGGAATGCTCAGAAATGGTATCGCAGAAATCAGCGTAAAAGAAGGAGAAGCAACTCAGAGTGTTGCTGATCAGGAGAAGATTGCAGAGCTTTTCCCTAACACATATGGAAAGCCGGAGATCACATTTATAAAAGGACAGAACACAGCTGCAGATAAGAAGCAGGTTGTAGGTGTTATCCTGTCAGGTGGACAGGCTCCTGGTGGACACAACGTAGTAAGTGGTCTGTATGATGCACTGAAGGCTACTAACAAGGACAATGTCCTCCTTGGATTCAAGGGTGGTCCGAGCGGACTTTTGGAAGATAAATACATCGAGATGACAGATGAGTACATTGATCAGTATAGAAATACTGGTGGATTTGATATCATCGGTTCCGGAAGAACGAAGCTTGAGACTCCGGAGCAGTTTGCAGTAGCAGCAGAAGTATGCAAGAAGCACGGAATCACAGCGATCGTTATCATCGGTGGAGACGATTCTAATACAAATGCATGTACACTTGCTGAGTATATGGCAGCTAATAACACAGGCGTTCAGGTAATCGGATGCCCTAAGACAATCGACGGAGACCTTAAGAATGAAGATATCGAGTGTTCATTTGGTTTCGATACAGCAACTAAGACATACAGCGAGCTGATCGGTAACATCGAGAGAGATGCTAACTCAGCTAAAAAGTACTGGCACTTCATCAAGGTTATGGGACGTTCAGCTTCTCACGTAGCACTGGAGTGTGCACTTGAGACTCAGCCGAACATCTGCCTGATCGGTGAGGAAGTAGCAGCTAAGAAGATGTCACTGTCTGAGATCGCTGATTACATTGCTGATTCTGTAGAGAAGAGAGCAGCTAACGGAGATAACTTCGGTGTAGCTATTATCCCAGAGGGTATCGTAGAGTTCGTTCCTGAATTCTCTGTACTGATCGCTGAGATCAATGAGCTTCTTGCGGGTGAGAAGACAGAAGAGTTCAATGCACTTCCATCATGGGATGCTAAATATGAATTCATCAAGGCTGGACTTACAAAAGAGTCTATGTCTGTATTTGAGATTCTGCCGCAGGGAATTCAGCAGCAGCTGTTCCTTGAGAGAGATCCGCACGGTAACGTACAGGTATCTCTGATCGAGTCTGAGAAGTTGTTTGCAGCACTGGTAGCTGACAAGCTTGCTGAGAGAAAAGCAGCAGGAACATACACAGGTAAATTCGCTACACAGCATCACTTCTTCGGATACGAAGGAAGATGTGCATTCCCATCTAACTTCGATGCTGACTACTGCTATTCACTTGGATACAATGCATTCATGCTGATCCAGTATGGCTTCAATGGATATCTTTCTAAGGTATCTAACCTGTCTAAGCCGGCTGAAGAGTGGGTTGCAGGCGGTATGCCGATCACTAAGATGATGAACATGGAAAGAAGAAATGGTAAAGATAAGCCGGTTATCAGAAAAGCACTTACAGAGCTTGATGGAGCTCCATTCAAGTACTTTGAGGCACACAGAGATCAGTGGGCTGTTGAGACTGCATTCTTATTCCCAGGTGCTATCCAGTACTATGGACCAGCTTCTGTATGTGATATCACAACAAGAACACTTGCACTTGAAAAAGGCGAAGAGATCTAATTAGATTTGAATAATGATATATTATTGTAAGGCGCACGGATTGACCGTGCGCCTTATTTTATGCAATAAAGCATCATTAACAGGTTGTTCATTTCATAAATATGAGAATAAAAGCGTGAACGTGTGGAGTGAAGTGTGAATAATCAGAAGCTGGAGAATTTACTAAACTTATCATTAGATGCGGATGAGAATGAAAGAGAACGGTCTGAGATCCTGGATGTGGGATATGATCCCATTGAAAAAGAGTGGGAGCTGATCGTAAAATATTCCGGAGATATAGATGTAATTCGACCACTTGTTATGGATATGACTGTGCTTTTGAATGAATATATGATTGTGACAGTGCGAGAATCTGTGATTGATCAGTTGTCTGCGCTTCCACAGGTGGAATATATAGAAAAGCCGAAACGATTATATTTTCAGATTGCAAACGGAAAGAGGGTGTCTTGTATTGATACAGTAGTACAAGGATCCCGATTGGGGTTATCCGGAAAGGGAGTGCTGATCGGTATGATAGATTCCGGGATTGATTATAGTTTGGATGCATTTCTCAAAGCGGATGGAAGCACAAGAATCCGTTACCTTTGGGATCAGACAAATGGAAAAGAATATATCTCGGAAGAAATTAATCAAGCACTAAGCGCAGGAAATTTAGCAGAACGATATCGTATAGTACCAAGCGTTGACAGTTCCGGACACGGAACAGCAGTTGCTGGAATTGCAGCAGAGGTAGCATCGGAGAGTGAACTAATTGTGGTGAAAATGGGACTGCCAAGGCAAGAAGGATTCCCAAGGACAACGGAACTGATGCGAGGTGTAGACTATGTGATTCGGAAAAGTATAGAACTTGACATGCCTGTGGCAGTGAATATCAGTTTCGGCAATTCATACGGCGCGCACAACGGACAGTCGTTGGTTGAGCGTTATCTGGACAGCGTGGCGGGACTGGGACGATGCTGCATCTGTGTGGGAGCAGGAAATGAAGGCGTAGGAGCAGGGCATGCTTCCGGCATAGTAAGAACCGGTGAGGAACAAAGGACAGAACTGGCGGTACAGGAAAAAGAAGCGGGATTAAATGTACAGATCTGGAAGAATTATACGGATGAGATGAGCATTACGCTTGTGAATCCGTCAGGTGTGCAGATCGGACCATTGCAGGAAGTGCTTGGACCACAGCGATTTCGTGTAGGACAGACGGAATTGCTTTTATACTATGGCATGCCAGCCCCTTATAGTACAAGACAGGAAATCTTTATTGATTTCCTGCCAGTAAACGATTATATTGCTTCTGGGGCGTGGCAGATTATTTTGGCTGGCAATCGAGTGGTAGATGGAAGATATGACCTTTGGCTTCCGGGAGGTGGTGTGCTAAATAGCGGGACCGGATTTACCAGGCCAAGTGCACAGGCAACCATGACTATACCGGCAACGGCAAGTCGGGTGATCACCATCGGTGCATATGATGCAAGAACATTTACCTATGCGGCTTTCTCCGGACGTGGTCCGGCGGACGAAAACACTTTCTGGGAAACTGCGAAGCCGGATCTTGTAGCACCGGGAGTAGCAGTGAGAAGTATGGCAGCAGGCGGAGGATATGGAGAGTATACGGGTACGTCATTTGCAGTGCCTTTCGCAACGGGAAGTGCAGCACTACTGATGGAATGGGGAATCATAAAAGAAAATGATCCCTATCTGTATGGGGAGAAAGTAAAGGCATATCTTAGAAGAGGGGCGAGAGAGCTGCCGGGATTTGCGGAATATCCCAATAATCAGGTAGGGTATGGGCGATTATGCCTTTCAGAGAGCATACCGAAATGAAGATGATAGATGTTGTAATAAATGAAAAAATATGCTACGATACATACACAATGTGTAAATGAAAAGGGGGGGGAGAAAATGGAAATAAAAGAATTACGAGAAAGTACCGGAATGAACAGAAAGGAATTTTGTGAATATTTTGAAATCCCATACAGAACAGTAACAGAGTGGGAACGAGGAACCAGAAAGATGCCAGATTATGTGTTACGCTTATTAGCATATAAAGCAAAGATGGAAAAACTCATCATAAAGGAAGATGTGAATGAAGAATAAAATAATTGAGGTGCAAAATGTGCAGATTTCTATTTCGAAACAGGAGTTAGATGATTATATTTGTATTACAGATATTGCTAAGGCTAAATCAGATTCTGTCAGGGCAGCAGATGTGGTAAGAAATTGGTTAAGAAATCGTGGTACTTTGGAATATTTGTCTGTATGGGAACAGATATATAATCCCAATTTTAAAGTGTTCGAATCCGAACACTTTAAAAAGCAAGTAGGGTTATTGACTTTTACACCTAGTGTTTCGGAATGGGCAAATGAAACAAATGCCATTGGATTATATGTAAAACGTGGAAAATATGGTGGCACATATGCACACAAAGATATTGCATTTGAATTTGCATCTGCAATCAGTCCGGTATTTAAACTATATCTGATAAAAGAATTTCAACGGTTAAAGGAAGAAGAAAACAATTCTGGACAAAAGGAATGGGATGCAAAACGTTTTTTAAGTAAAAATAATTATCTGATCCAGACGGATGCTGTAAAAAGATACTTGCTTCCTCAAATGAATTACAGAGAAAACCTTCAATGGCTGGCATATGCGGAAGAAGCAGACATATTAAATGTAGCATTATTTGGATTTACGGCGAAAGCATGGAGAGAGGCAAATCCTGAACTTGCGAAGAAAAACAATGTCAGAGATTTTGCAACTATCAATGAATTAACAGTGCTTTCCAATCTAGAATCTCATAATGCGCAGATGCTTAAAGAAGGAAAGAAAAAAGAAGAAAGGTTTGAAATCCTACGCGAAATTGCTGAATATCAGCTGAATGTCTTGAATGTAGCTGAAGAGATTAAAATGATAGAGAGTGATGGAGGAATGCTAGAGGTATGAATTTGAGGAGAATTTTGTAAAGTATTTTTCCTATATCATAATATTTGATGTAGGATATAACAGCCAAGGAAGAGGAAAAATATGGATTACGTTTATAACTATAATGATATGCAATTTTTTGCCGAAACAAAAAATGATATAGAAGAAAGAATGCAGAGAAGGCTTACTTATTACAGAATGTACTTATATGCGTATATGGTTGGGAAAATCAGCAAAGAAAAGACGGAAGGCTGTGTAAAGAAAAGCAAGATGTCTTCGTTCTGGGACAAAGAAAGTTGTTTAGAGCAGAAAATATATGGGATGATGACAAAATGGAAGGTAAGACATCCTATAATTGGGATTGTTCTTTGCACGATATTAGGAAGTGTGCTTCTTAGTTTGGTGACGGAAATTATTATAGATGCAATTATTATGATGCTATAAAAAGCCGCATATTTTTGCGGCGATTTGATCTTATTTTATGTATCGATATTACACAGGAAAAGGGGCGGCAGCATGGATATAATTAAGTTAAAAGAAACGATACTCCAGGATAAGGTATTTCTAATTCAGATATTCAAAAAATATTCGGTTTGGGAGAAAAAGAGAAGGCCAAGGCATCGAGACTTCTTACCAGTGCCGTTGAAGGTGGATATATTAAAGTAATGGACCTGGATACAACACCCAGATATATTAAAGTAATGGACCTGGATACAACACCCAGATATAAAAAGTATATTCCATATTGGGCATAATTTAAGTTTCGCTAAGCTTGATTTGATAGGCTGGCTATAGTGGTAATAATATGACATTTGTTGATGGATAAATGTGACAATGACGTTACATCCTCCCCACTGATTTTGTGACAACAATATAACGTCCTCCGTTCCAAAACAACGGTTTTATAGGAAAAATCGAAGGGAAAAAGGTTAAAAAGTTTGTAGCGATGACTTGACATCCTCGGGGGAGGTTGTGTTTGGAGAGAAGTTTACCAAATCAAAAATCAGATATAAAGATATTGTAAACATAAGGCAAGTTTGTTACGATATATAAGTCGAGGTCTTGGATTTGCGGTACTTGTGAAAAATGATTCCGTTATGATGGAAGACTGTGTGGGAAAAGAATCGGAGTGATACGGAGCAGTAGAAATGATGAAAAAGACACAACATAAATTAACATATATTACGCGTACATTGATGATGGTGATGACGAGTATTTTGATCATATTATTTTTTGTCATCATATCGCTTGTTGGACAGATACAGGGAACTGCACGAGTGGTGAATTATGCCGGACTGGTGCGTGGCGAAACCCAGCGTATGATCAAGCTGGAAGATGCGGAAGAACCACAGGATAAGATGATGAATACCATCAGTTCCTATATTCAGGGACTCCGAGAGGGAAGCAATGATCTGAACCTGGTGTGTCTGGATGATAAGGATTTTCAGAACAAGATGGAAGAACTGGACTCTTATTTTGAAGAACTTAAAAAAGAGATTCTGTCGGTCCGTGAGAATGGGTATGAGAATACGGATATTATCGAGAAGAGTGAGACTTTTTTCGGCATCTGTGATGAGGCGGTTGGTTATGCAGAAGCATATTCTCAGCGAAAAGCTTCTGCATTGAATGCGTTGGAGCAGATTGTATTTGCGGATATTGCAGGTCTTATTATCCTGATTGCATTTGAACTGATCAAAGCATTGAGATTCGCAGCGCAGAATCGTATGCTCCAGAAGAAGGTGTATCTGGATGAGGCGACAGGACTTCCAAATAAGAATAAATGTGAAGAAATCCTGGGGAATCCGGAACCGTTGGATGGACTGACAGCAGTCTGTGTATTTGACCTGAACAATCTGCGTACGATCAATAATAATCTGGGTCACGAAAAGGGGGATGAGTATATCAGATCCTTTGCAGTGGAATTGCGAAAAGCTGTACCAGTTGAATATTTTACAGGAAGAGATGGCGGCGATGAATTTATTGCAGTATTTCATGGACTGGATCATTCGGAGATGAGGAGAATGCTTCGGATGATTCGGGAGCATATGGCTGCGTATTCTGCAGAACACCCGGAGATGCCGCTAAGCTATGCAGTAGGATATGCATTGTCCTGTGATTTTGAACAGTGTACCATGCGGGAATTATTCCGATTGGCGGATAAGAATATGTATGTAGATAAGAATCATGCCAAGATGGAAGAGGCAGCGGAAAGACAGAGAAAAAACCGGAGCCTGCTGGCCTGGGTGAGGGAACAGGAATACTATTTTACAGATTGTATTTACTGTGATGCTATGTTGGATCAGTACCGGATACTGCGTGCAGGTTCCGAGTTCTTCCTGGCGGAAGAAGGAAGTTATTCCGGAGCAGTCGAACAGATTGTGCAGATATTAGCTACAGATGATACTCGTAGAGATATGTGGAGGAAGCTGCAGATTGATTATATACAGATACATTTGAGTAAGGAAAAGGAGATTATACAGTCATATCTGAGCGGAAATGTACCACCTGTGAAGAGAGGACGTATGACAATCCTGGATGTGGACCATGCGCCAGATGGACGTCTGCATCATTTTATCCTTGGCTTCGAACCGTTCCGTGACCGGAAGGAAGTTGCACAGAATGAAAAGCTGCAGCTGACCAGATATTATGATCAGGTGAAACATTCTCTGATGGAAAACGGTGATTATGTAGATGCGCTGATGGAGACGGCACAGGCGATATATTCAGTGGAATTGACACATGACTGTCTGGAAAAAGTGTATTATCCGGAGGGTGACCCTGACTCTGATTCTCATATAGAACCACCGTATTCTTATAATGCATATTGTGCAGAACGCAGAAAATATGTGACGGAAGACACACTGGAAAATTACCGGATCATGGATTCTTCTGAAAAGCTTCTGGAGCGTTTTGAGAATGGTGAGAAGCAGATTACGGTGGAATACTGTGAGCGCGGTGTAGAAAGAAGATTATACTGGCTTCAGAAGACGGTGCTCATGTCCAGAGATATGGTGTATGACAGCAGAACGCAGCAGGAAAGCAGAGTGGTTCATGGTATTATTCTGTTTAAGGATACATCAGAGTTCCATGAGAAGGAGCATCAGGAAAAGGAACGCCTGGAATCAGCATTTCATAAAGCGGATCTGGCAAGTAAGGCGAAGACAGAATTCCTGAACCGTATGAGTCATGATATCCGTACGCCGATCAATGGTATCATGGGTATGTTGGAGATTATGCGTCGGGTAGAAGAAGATCCGGAGAAGAGCAGAGAATGTATGGAAAAAATACAGATTTCAGCAGGCCATCTTCTGGAATTGGTAAATGATGTGCTGGATATGAGTAAGATTGAAGCAGATCAGATTGAACTTCCAAGAGAACCGTTTAATTTGGTGGAACTGATGCAGGAAGTTAGAGCGTTAGTAGATGCACAGCTTACAGAGACAGGAATTGAACATCGAGTTTCCAGAGGACATATGGTACATACATCGCTGATTGGAAGTCCGCTGCAGCTTCGTCAGATTATGGTGAACCTGTTTAGTAATGCAATTAAATATAATAAAGAAGGCGGTTCTATCGAGACCTATGCCGGAGAATTATCCTGTGACGGAAAGTTAGTATACTATGAATTTATCATTACAGATACCGGCGTTGGCATGAGTCGGGAATTTGTAGAAGAACATTTATTTAAGCCATTTACGCAGGAACAGTCAGATGCAAGAACACAGTATAAAGGAACCGGTCTGGGTATGTCAATCGTGCAGGGGCTGATTCAGAAAATGCATGGTTCCGTTCAGGTAGAGAGTGAGCTTGGAAAAGGGACAAAAATTACCTGTCAGATACCATTTGAGCTGGATACAGAAAGCGAAATGATAAAAGAGACAGGGGAAATATCAGATGTCACTGCAATAGAAAATCTTCATATACTTCTGGCGGAGGATAACGAGATTAATATGGAGATTGCGGAATTTTACCTGGAGGATATGAAGATTAAGGTAGATAAAGCGTGGAACGGTAAAGAAGCTGTGGAGATGTTTGCTGCTTCTGAACCTGGAACATATGATATGATCCTGATGGATATCATGATGCCGGTCATGGATGGACTGGAGGCGGCCAGATACATCCGTCAAATGGAACGGAGCGATGCGAAGAAGATTCCGATTCTGGCACTGACAGCGCAGGTGACATCAGAAAGTATCGTAGAATGCGGCAAGGCCGGAATGGACGGACATCTTACCAAACCGATCGAGGCACAGAAGCTGAAAGAGAAGATTTTTACATATTTTACATAGATTTAACCTAAATCTGCAAAGATGATCATATTTCTCTGATAATGTTTACTTGATAAAGAAAGAGGAAACACATAGGAAATGAGGAGAATGTGATGAATGAAGTATGTAAGGTAGTATTTGGACTGGCTGGCGGTCTGGCACTGTTTTTGTATGGGATGAACAGTATGAGTGATGCGCTGCAGAAGGCTGCTGGAGAGAAAATGAAGAAGATTTTGGAGTTCCTGACTAAGAATCCGATTATGGGAGTGCTGGCAGGAGCACTGGTTACAGCAGTGCTGCAGAGCAGTTCTGCAACTACAGTTATGGTGATTGGTTTTGTCAGCGCCGGACTGATGAGTCTGCCACAGGCAATTTCTGTTATTTTTGGTGCCAATATTGGTACAACAATGACTGCACAGCTTATGGCATTTAAGATTACAGACTATATATATCCGATTATTTTTGTTGGCTTTATGCTTTACTTTGCTTCTAAGAAAGAAAAGGTAAAGAATGTTGGTCTGGTTATTTTTTCTTTTGGTCTGTTGTTTGAAGGCATTGAGATCATGGGAAGTGTTATGAAGCCACTTGCAAACAGCCCGATTTTTGTAGAACTTATGGCGAAAGTATCAGATATTCCGGTGCTTGGTGTTCTGCTTGGTGCCGTGATGACGCTGGTTGTACAGAGCAGTTCAGCTACGATTGCGGTGCTGCAGAATTTTGCGTCACAGCCTGGACCGGATGGAGTGACCAGTGTGATCGGTCTGGCAGGAGCAATTCCGATTTTGTTTGGTGATAACATTGGTACAACGATCACAGCATTGTTAGCATCCATCGGACAGTCTAAGAATGCCAAGAGAACTGCGCTTGCACACAGTATTTTTAATATTACAGGAAGCATAGTATTTCTGTTCCTGATTCCGGTGCTGGCGAAGTTTGTACAGTTCATTTCGCCAAAAGGACCGGAAGTGGAGGTGATTTCCAGACAGATTGCCAATGCGCATACCACGTTTAATGTAGTCTGTACATTAGTATGGTTGCCATTGATTCCATTGATGGTGAAGATCGTGACAACGATCGTACGCGGAGATGATACGAAGAAAGTACATTCTTATGAACCACAGTATCTGGATGATAAGATGATAGGTCAGCCGATTCCGGCAATGTACATGGTTTCTAACGAGATTAACCGTATTGCAACATCTACAGAAAAGATGTTGAAGATTTTGAAAGAAATCGTATCAGGAGATAACAAGGAAGAAACAAAATCGTTGTTTAAGAAATATCACGATGCGATCAAGACGCTGCAGGATGCAATTGTGACGTACATCTCAAAGTTGTTTACCGGTGGTGCACTGACGGAAGTGCAGGCAGAGCGGGTTGCAGGATATCTTGCGATTGCCAATAACATTGATCGTATTGCAGACCGATGTGGAGATGTGGTAAATATTTATGAGCGTATCGGTACATCAGAGAAGATTTTGTCAGAACAGGCAAAAGAAGAACTGGCACAGTGTGTGACTATTGCAGAAGAATTGTTTGAACAGGCAATTACAGCGGTGGCAACAGACAATGTGGATCAGGCGGAACAGGTGATTAAGGATAAGAAGCGCATGCGCAAGGCACAGAAGAAAAGCACCAAGAAGCATCTGGAACGTTTGCAGGAGAATTTGTGTGATCCGGAGCTTACCAGAGCATATTCAGGTATCCTGCTGAATCTTGACCGTGTGGCAGATAACTGTACCGGTATTGCAGAAGAAGCATTGGACCGTGTGACTTATGTGAGATTTGATACAGAAGAAAATGCACAGCAGAATGTAATAGCAGCAAATGCATAAACAATTGACATTTAGAATAAGACTTCATATAATGATACTGGAGTTCATAAGTAATGAATGAAGATAGGGGAGCTTGTGAGACAGGCTGAGAGGAAACAGGAGTTTCGACCCTTTGACCTGATGCGGATAATGCCGCCGTAGGAATCAATATATGATTTTTTTCGGAGACACCTGCATGGGTGTCTCTTTTTGTGCGGTAAACTGTTGTGCCAAAATCGTGCTTGCACAAATTTCTATAATCATTTAATGAAAGAAGGAAACTGTATGTTAGGAAAATACCTGAAACAAGTCAGAACGAAAGCACCTCTGATCCATAATATTACCAATTACGTTACGGTTAATGATGTGGCGAATGTGCTTCTGGCATGTGGCGGAAGCCCGATTATGTCTGACGAACCGGCAGATATTATTGATATTACTTCTATATGTAATGGGTTGAATATTAATATCGGTACGTTGAATGTGAGAACGATTGAGGCAATGTATGCTGCCGGTGAGAAATCGAATGAATTGAACCATGCAGTGCTGCTTGACCCAGTGGGTGCCGGAGCGAGTAAACTGCGGACCGATACTGCGCTTGGCTTGATTGAAAAGATCCATTTTGATGTGATCCGTGGAAATATTTCAGAGATTAAGACACTGGCACTCGGCAATGGAACAACGAAAGGCGTAGATGCTGATGTGGCAGATGCAGTTACAGATGAGAATCTGGATCAGGCAGTGGTATTTGTGAAAGACTACGCGGCTCAGAGTGGCAGTGTGATTGCAATCACCGGAGCAATCGATCTGATCAGTGACGGCAAGATCTGCTATGTAGTACACAATGGACGTCCGGAAATGGGACGGATCACAGGTACGGGATGCCAGTTGTCTGGCATGATGACGGCATTTCTGGCAGCCAATCCGGATGATATATGTGGTGCGGCGGCAGCAGCAGTGTGTACGATGGGTCTTGCAGGTGAGATTGCATATGATTATATGCAGCCGGGAGACGGAAATGCGACATATCGCAACCGGATCATTGATGCTATTTATAATATGACTCCGGAGATGCTGGAGAAAGGAGCAAAATATGAAGTTCGATAGAGAAGATCTGTTACTATATGCTGTGACAGACAGCAGATGGCTGAATGGGGAACGCCTGTATGATCAGGTGGAGAAAGCACTGAAAGGCGGTGCGACTTTTATCCAGCTTCGTGAAAAAGAACTGGATCAGGAACATTTTTTTGAAGAAGCAGTAGAAATCAAAGAACTGTGTGCCAGATATCACGTCCCGTTTGTAATCAATGATAATGTAGAGATCGCACTGAAAATGGATGCAGATGGTGTGCATGTGGGACAGGATGACATGGAAGCCGGAGATGTAAGAGCGAAACTTGGCTCAGATAAGATTATCGGGGTGTCTGCGCATACCGTAGAGGAGGCACTTCTTGCTGAGGAACGTGGAGCTGATTATCTGGGAGTAGGGGCTGTATTTCCGACCGGGTCGAAGACGGATGTAGATGTATTGGACGGAGGGATGATCCGCGAGATCACAGAGGCAGTACATATTCCGGTCATTGCTATTGGTGGGATTGGTAAAGACAATGTAGAAAAACTTGCCGGAAACGGGCTGGACGGTGTGGCTGTGATCAGTGCCATTTTTGCGCAGAAAGATATTACTGAGGCTACGAGGGAATTGAAGGAAGCGGTATTCAGGATGGTGAATGCATGATCCGCGGGGTAATCTTTGACGTAGATGGAACGCTTTTGGATTCTATGGGAATCTGGGAAGTGGCAGGTGTCCGGTATCTGGAGAACATTCAGGTAGAACCGGAACCGGGACTGAGCAAGATTCTGTATCCGATGACGATAGAAGAGGGCGTGGCATATACGAAAGAGCATTATAATTTACCGCAGTCGGCAGAAGAGATCACACAGGGGCTTCTGATGGTAGTCAGAGACTTCTATTACAAAGAGGTACAGGCAAAAAAAGATGTGATAGAGTTTCTTGAGAAACTATATACGAATAAAATTCCTATGATAATTGCTACGGCAGGTCATAAGGAATATGCAGAGGCAGCGTTGAAGCGACTTGGCATGGACCATTATTTTCAGGAAATCCGGACCTGTTCTGAACTTGTCAGGGGTAAGCATGAGCCGGAGATTTATCTGCAGTGTGCATCGATAGTGGCAGAAAGCCGGAAGAAATAATGGTATTTGAGGATGCCGGATATGCGATTGAGACTGCAAAGAATGCAGGTTTTATTACGGTTGGTATCCGGGATATGAGCAATGGAGATGACTGGCAGCAGATTCGGGAAACGGCAGATTATGTGTTGGAAGACTGGTCTGAGGCAGGAAAACTGCCGCTATAAGACGATATAGTTACGGGAGTAATCCGACGGCTGATTGGGGGCACCACCTTCAGTCGTCCCGCAGTAAGCGGAAAAATTAATGCATAGATAGATACAGAAGAAAGGAAGAATGAGGTATGAGAACAGCATTAACAATCGCTGGAAGTGATTCCAGTGGAGGCGCCGGAATTCAGGCAGATATTAAGACAATGATCAGCAATGGCGTATACGCTATGAGTGCGATCACAGCTCTGACTGCACAGAATACAACCGGAGTCACAGGTATTATGGAAGTAACGCCAGAATTTCTGGAAGATCAGATGGATAATATATTTACCGATATTTATCCGAATGCAGTGAAGATTGGTATGGTATCTTCGGATGCATTGATCAATAAGATTGCAGATAAGCTGGAAGAATATAAAGCAAAGAACATCGTAGTAGATCCGGTTATGGTAGCTACCAGTGGAGCAAAACTGATCTGTGATGAAGCAGTTGATGCATTGAAAAAGCGCTTGCTTCCGATTGCAACCGTGTTGACTCCGAATATTCCGGAGGCAGAAGTGTTGTCTGGTATGGAGATCCATACAGAAGAAGATATGATCAAGGCAGCAGAGAAGATTGGAACAGAATATCACTGTGCAGTACTCTGCAAAGGAGGACATCAGTTAAACGATGCCAATGACCTGCTGTGGAGAGATGGCGAATATAAATGGTTCTACGGAGAGCGTATTGATAATCCGAATACGCATGGAACCGGCTGTACACTGTCCAGCGCGATTGCATCGAATCTGGCAAAAGGATATGATCTGGATACTTCAGTAGAGCGTGCAAAGAAATACATTTCCGGTGCGCTGGCAGCAATGCTTGATCTGGGTAAAGGCAGTGGTCCGATGAATCACGGATTTGCAATTAAAAATGAATATACGGAATGCGCAAAGGAGGAAGTCTAAGATGAAGGAAAAGAGAACCTCAATCTTTGAGAATGGTCTGATCTGGTTTGGCGCAGGCGTATCTCTGGCAGAGATCCTTACCGGTACAGCATTTGCACCGCTTGGATTCCAGAAAGGTATTCTGGCAATTATTATCGGTCACATTATCGGATGTACCATGTTATTCCTGGCAGGTGTGATCGGCGGTAAGACCAGAAGAAGTGCAATGGAAACGGTTAAAATGAGTTTTGGACAGAACGGCGGAGTATTCTTTTCTTTTTTAAATGTCCTTCAACTGGTTGGCTGGACGGCGATCATGATCTATGATGGTGCGTTGGCAGCAGATGGCGTATTGAATACCGGAAGATGGGTGTGGTGTCTGGTAATCGGAGCATTGATCATTGTGTGGATTCTGGTAGGGATTACCAATCTTGGCAAGGTCAATACCATTGCAATGGCAGCTTTGTTTATCCTAACACTGGTACTTTGCAAGGTAATCTTCTTCAGTGGAGCGGCAGGAAATGTGGATACAAGTGAGGCAATGTCCTTTGGCGCAGCTGTAGAGCTGGCGGTAGCGATGCCGTTATCATGGCTTCCGCTGATCAGTGACTATACAAGAGAAGCAGAGGAGCCGGTGAAAGCAACAGCAGTCAGTGCTGTTGTTTATGGTATCATCAGCTGCTGGATGTACGTGATCGGTATGGGTGCGGCGATTTACACCGGAGAGTATGATATTGCTCAGATCATGGTGAAAGCAGGACTTGGAATCGCAGGACTGTTGATCATTGTATTTTCAACAGTAACTACTACATTCCTGGATGCGTATTCCGCAGGCATTTCTGCTGAATCTGTATTTTCCAAACTGAATGGAAAATATGCAGCCGTAGCAGTGACCGTGATCGGTACTGTTGGGGCGATCGTATATCCGATGGATAATATTACGGATTTCCTGTATCTGATCGGTTCTGTGTTTGCACCGATGATCGCAATCCAGATCGCAGACTTCTTTATCCTGAAACGTGCAGACAGTCTGTCAGATGCGATTGATGTGACGAACATTGTGATCTGGATTGTAGGATTTGTATTATATCGATACTTAATGGGTGTGGATATTCCGGTAGGAAATACACTTCCGGATATGGCAGTGACCATTGTGATCTGTGTCATTATCCGGAAATGCATGGGAAGCAAGAAAGCTTAATCGGCATCCAGCGCTGCCTGCATATCATCTGGGAGAGGAGCGGTGAAAGACATCATTTCTCCAGTGATCGGATGACAAAATGAAAGTTTATGAGAATGAAGAGCCTGACGACCAATGTGGCGCATGTCCGGATTGTAGAGATAATCTCCGATCAGTGGATATCCCAGATGCTTCATATGAATGCGGATCTGGTGTGTGCGTCCGGTCTCAAGCTTCAATGCGACCAGACTGTAATGTCTGGTCGTTTTTACAACATGATAATGGGTGATAGCGGTTTCACCGTTATCCCAGTCCACCATACGCTCGATGATGGTGCCGGGTTTTCTGCCGAGTGGGGCAGAGATGGTGCCAGCTTCGGGCGTTACGTGTCCAGAGGCAATGGCAAGGTATTCCCTGTGGACTTCTCTGCGTCCGGTCATCGAAGAGAGAATTCCGGCACTGACCAGATGTTTTGCCACGACAGTAAGTCCGGAGGTATCCCGATCCAGTCTGTTACAGCACCGGAAGATAAATGGCTTGTCCTGCTCTTGGTAGTACCACGCCAGTGCATTGGCCATTGTATTATAGTAATTATTCAGGGAAGGATGGATTGGCATGCCGGCCGGTTTGTTCAGGACAATGATATCTTCGTCTTCATAGACAATATCTAAAGGTAATTCTACCGGTGGGATTTTGTCAGAGCATTTGGTCTCACTGATGCGGACACTTAAACAGTCCCCTTCGGCAAGTTCCTGCCGCATATAATAATGGACGCCATTCACCAGAATGCTTTCTGGCATATGCTTAATGGAAGAGATATTCTGGGAAGAATATCCCTTACGTTTCAAAAACTGTTCCACGCGGAGTCCGGCGGCAGTCTTATCTATCTGATAATTTATCGTTCGATTCATTGCATTTCCTCCTAAATTCCGATAAACTAATCATAGCACATTTGAAAAGCTTTGGAAAACAGGAGAAAAGCATGGAATCCTTAAGTACACTTTGTTATATTGAAAATGATGGAAAATATCTGATGCTTCACCGCAATGTGAAGGAGAACGATGTCAATGAAGGTAAGTGGATTGGCGTAGGCGGTCATTTTGAAGCGGATGAGAGTCCGGAGGAATGCCTGCTCAGGGAAGTAAAAGAAGAGACCGGGTATACACTGACATCTTATCGGTTCCGGGGCATCGTGACCTTTGTATCAGGAAGCGGTGTGACGGAATATATGTCGTTGTTTACGGCCGATGGATTTAAAGGCGAAGAGATTCCGTGTGATGAGGGAGATCTGGAATGGGTAGAGATCGACCGGATCGGAGAATTGAATCTATGGGAAGGTGATCGCATTTTTCTGAGACTTCTGGTGGAAAGGGAGTCATTTTTCTCACTGAAGCTGGTCTATGATGGACACGACCGATTAGTCAGTGCGGCTCTGGACGGGAAACCGATGGAGTTATAAGAAAGATATAGAAGGAGATAAGAACATGAAAGATGGAGTAATTGCAGTTGTTGCAGGAAAAGAGATTAAACAGGAAGAATTTGATTTATTTGTAGAGAATCTGCCGCAGGACAGAAAGGCATATCTGCAGTATCCGGGATTCAAGGAGAGACTGCTGGATCAGTATCTGGCGTTGTATACCTTTTCGGCAGATGCAGTTGAGCAGGGTCTGGATAAGACTGAGGAATTTGCACGTATTCTGGAGAATACCAGACGTGATATTCTGGCACAGCTTGCTATGCGCGAGGCAGTGAAAAATGTAAAGGTGACGGAAGAGGAAGCCAAAGAGTATTACGAAGCGAATCCGAATAAATTTAAGAAAGAAGAGACTGTGCAGGCGAAGCATATTCTGGTAGAGGATGAGGATAAATGCACTGACATCCTGAACAGTATCGTAAGTGGAGAGATCTCTTTTGAGGAAGCAGCAAAGCAGCATTCTACCTGCCATCCGGACAGCAGGGGGGAGACCTTGGAGAATTCGGGCATGGTCAGATGGTCAAAGAGTTTGATGAGGCAGCATTCGCAGCAGAACCAGGCAAGGTTGTAGGACCGGTAAAGACACAGTTTGGATATCACCTGATCCGTGTGGAGAAGAAAAATGAGGCTGAGGTACAGCCATTTGAAGCTGTGAAAGCAACAATAGTGAACACACTTTTCCAGAAGAAACAGAATGACGCATATGAAGCAAAAGAAAAAGAGTTGAAAGAAAAATATGTCGAAATGTAAGTTGACGGCAGGAATTCTGGCGCACGTGGATTCCGGTAAGACGACACTGGCAGAGAGCATACTTTTTCAGACGGGAAAGATCCGTAAGCTCGGAAGAGTCGATCATGGGGATGCCTATCTGGATAATTATGAACTGGAGCAGAGCCGTGGCATTACGATATTTTCCAAACAGGCGGAGATCATGCTGGGTGACCGTCCGGTGACACTTCTTGATACGCCGGGACATGTAGATTTTGCGGCAGAAATGGAACGTACATTACAGGTGTTGGATTATGCAATTCTGGTGGTAAATGGAGCTGATGGTGTGCAGGGACACACGGAGACTCTGTGGCGGCTGCTCGCCAGATATCAGATTCCGACCTTCATCTTTGTAAATAAGATGGATCAGGCAGGAACGGATCCGGAAAAAGTGTTGACAGAATTACAGGACAGGCTGTCAGAAGGCTGCACAGCATTTCCAGGATCAGCCGGTCTGACTGAAGGCAATGCAAGGATAGCGGTGTCAGAGAGTGAATGGCTGGAGAGCATGGCGATGTTAGAAGAAACTGCTATGGAAGAATATCTGGAAACAGATACGCTGTCGGCAGATACGATACGACGCCTGATACGCAGCAGACGTCTGTTTCCATGTTATTTTGGTTCTGCTTTAAAACAGGAAGGAATCGAAGATTTTCTTCAGGGACTGGAAGCTTATACGGAATCACCGGTTTATCCGAATGTGTTTGGCGCGAGAGTCTATAAGATATCCAGAGATCCGTCAGGCAACCGGCTGACACATATGAAGATTACCGGAGGCAGTCTGAAAGTAAAAGAAGCACTGTTTGCTGAAGAAACAAATGAAGAACAAAAGAAAGAAAAAGTTAACCAGATTCGTATTTATTCGGGAGAAAAGTACGAGCTTGTGCAGGAAGCGGAAGCTGGCACTGTCTGCGCAGTGACTGGTCTCTCATTTACCAGACCAGGCATGACACTTGGTGATGAGAAGGATGTTTCGGCACCAATGCTGGAACCGGTACTCAGCTACCGTGTGCAGTATCCACGAGAAGTGGATGCGCATACCATGCTTGGCTATCTGAAGCAGTTGGAAGAAGAAGATCCGATGCTGCGGATTGTATGGAAGGAAGAAAATGGTGAGATTGGTGTTCAACTCATGGGCGAGATCCAGATTGAGATCTTAAGAAGCCTGATCGAAGAGCGATTTGGTATTGCGGTTACATTTGATGCAGGAAGTATCGTGTATAAAGAAACAATCCGCAATACGGTAGAAGGAGTGGGACATTATGAACCGCTCCGCCATTATTCGGAAGTACATCTGATCATGGAACCGGGTGAACCAGGCAGTGGTGTGGTGTGTGACACGGAGTGCAGTGAAGATATCCTGGATAAGAACTGGCAGAGACTGATTCTGACACATCTGTATGAGAAGCAGCACCGGGGCGTGCTGACAGGCTCTGTGATTACGGATGTTCATATTACACTGGCAGCAGGAAGAGCACATCTCAAGCATACGGAGGGCGGAGATTTCCGGCAGGCAGTATACCGTGCAGTGCGGCAGGGACTGATGCAGGCAGATAATGTGCTGCTGGAACCGTATTATTCATTTGCTATGGAGATCCCGGCAGAGAATGTGGGAAGAGCTCTGAATGACATTCAGAAGATGCATGGCGAATTTGAACCGCCGGAAACGGACGGTGATATGACAGTAATCACAGGAATGGCGCCGGTATCTGCTATGCGGGATTATCAGATGGAAGTGACGACCTATACCAGAGGCGGGGGACGGCTGTTTTGTACATTAGACGGTTATCGTCCGTGTGCAGATCAGGATACTGTGATAGAAGAAATTGGCTATGATCCGGAAGCAGATACGGAGAATCCGGCTGGTTCTGTATTCTGTTCCCATGGAGCAGGATATTATGTGCCATGGAATGAAGTGTTCTCGCATATGCATATCGAGAGTCAACTGAAAAAGCGGCAGGAGATTCAGAAGGACATGACAACTGATACGTCTTCTGCACGCCGTAAGGACCGCATGACCGGAAAGAAAGCACCGTCTTCGGCTGGCATCGGATGGAATGCCAAAGAAGAAAAAGAGCTGGAAGATATCTTTATCCGTACGTATGGCAAGATCGAGCGGAGGAATGCGCCTGTCGGTCAGACGGTAGTGACAGTGGACAGTAAGCCGAAAAAGCATCGAGATGACGGAATAGAGTATCTGCTGGTAGATGGTTATAATGTAATCTTTGCCTGGGATGAGTTAAAAGAACTGGCAAAAGATAATATTGAGGCGGCGAGAAATAAACTGATGGATGTGCTGAGCAATTATCAGGCTTCCGCAGATGTGTACTCATTCTGGTATTTGATGCCTATAAGGTAGACGGTGAGGTACTGGAAATCCAACGTTATCACAATATCCATGTGGTATTTACCAAGGAAGCTGAGACTGCCGATCAGTATATCGAAAAAGTAGTCCATGAGATTGGAAGAAAACGACATGTGACGGTTGTGACCTCAGATGGCGTGGAGCAGGTGATCACAACCAGCCAGGGGGCACATCTGATCTCAGCCAGAGAATTTCGTGAAGAGATCGCATTTACAGAGAGGCAGATCCGGGAAGAATGGGACAGACACAGAGAATCTGATCGCAACTATCTGTTTGACCATATGGATGAAAATCTGGTGCGTCATATGGAAGAAGTGAGGCTTGGCAGAAAGAATCTGAAGTGAGATATTCATTAGATCTTAAATAGGGTTAATGAGATTTTTTGTGAGGATATATTGAGGAAAAACAGTGATATTTTTTCAGGTATCATGTATAATCTGATCAGGAACTTACAAACTATCTAAAAAAGAAAAGAGGATAAATATATGGCAGCAATACATGTAACAGCAGAACATTTTAAAGATGTAGTATTAAAGGCAGATAAGCCGGTATTGGTAGACTTCTGGGCACAGTGGTGCGGACCGTGTCAGAATATGGGACCGATCGTAGAAGAAATCGCAGATGAGTATCCGGATATTAGGGTGTGCAAGCTGGATATTGACAGCGCCATGGATATTGCCAGAGAATACCGCGTTATGTCTATTCCTACTTTTCTCATTTTTGAGAATGGAGAGGTTGTGAAACGTACAGTTGGAGAGCAGACAAAGCAGGAATTGTTGACTTTTGTCGGTAAATAAAATAGTTACGCTGTAATCTTTAATTGAAATATCTTCCAGAAGTGCTATAATAATTTCTGTTACATCAGAGGTCAGACAGAATGGGACAGCACATAAGTGTAGATAGAATATAGTATTTGGAGGATTTGTCATGGCAAGAACTAAGAAGACGGCTGGTAAGAATGTTGCAGCAGAGGCACAGGCAGCAGCAAGAAAGGCTGTGTCTGAAGCACAGGCAGTAGCAAGAAAGGTTGCAGCAGTTGAAAAGGCTGCTGAGACTTCAGAAAAGGCTGAGCCGGGTACAGAAGAAAAAGAAAGCAAGACAGCAGCGGCAGTGAAGAATGCAGCAGCAGAAGTTAAGCCGGCAGCCAAGAAAGCGGTAAAAGAGACAAAAGCGGCAGCTAAGACAGCAGCAAAAGAGACAAAAGCAGCAGCTAAGACAGTTGTAGAAGAAACTAAAAAAGCTGCAAAGAAAGCAACTACAAGAAGAAGCAAAAAAGACATGAAGGTAAATGCTTACGTAGAATACTATGGCAAGCAGGTACATGAGAATACAATGATTGCTGATGTAAAGAAAGCATGGAAAAAGTCCGGTCACAAGATCGGTGAGATCAAGACTATGGATCTTTACATTAAACCGGAAGAAAGCAAAGTATACTATGTGATCAACGAAACAGAGAGTGGATCAGTAGAATTCTAATCGGCTCACCGGAAGATGCAGTCATGAAGGAGTAACACAAAGGAGAAGTAGTATGAGTGATATGATGACCCAGGTAAATCAGATAGTGGGCAATGGCTTGTCCTTTCTGCAGAGTACGGTTATACTGGCGGTTACGATCTGTATCGGATTGATCATCGGTCTGTTTGGATTGAAACTGGCACGTGTGTGGGCAGCATTGGTAGGACTGGTCCTGGGAGTGGCAGCAGGGGGCATCGTTTCTGTTGTGGCAGGACTGAATGGAATGGCTTCTGTGGGAGCTATGGCAGGAGGCGCAGTGATACTGGCGATTCTTGTATGTGTATTTTACAGAGTTGGTATATTTTTCTTTGTATGGCTGGCAATATTCAGCATGGGAGTATCGGCTATCAATCAGCAGGTTATACCGGTGATTGCTGTATGTGGCGTGTTAGGATTGGTTCTCGCGATCGTTACGATGAAGATGTTTGATCCATTGGTAATTATTATCACATCCATTTATGGTGGTTACATGGCAGGTAATGCAGCTGTTTCCATGTTGGGGTTAGGTAATTATCTGGCAGCAGTGATTGGAGTGCCGGTAGTGCTTATTGCAATCTGTGTGGCAGTACAGTTCATCATGCGATCCAGACAGGTTGGCAGGAAGCAGGTCAAGAAAGCCGGAGAGCACAGAGAAAAAGAATCCAGAGAAGCAGAAGTAGAGCAGGCACGAATGTTGCTTGACGATGATAATATGGATGATACAGAAGTAACCGATCTGGAAGATGACGATGATCTGGAGACAGATTACGACGATGTTCTAGACAGCGAGGACAGTCTGGATGGAGATTATGATGAGGATGAAGGATATCTTGATGATGATCTGGAATCCGGATATGATAATCTTGACTTTGATGATGATTTTAAGATCATAGAGTGATTTAAATGAAGTAGAAGGCAGTTTGCCAGTGACAGCAGAGACTGTGGCGGGCAGACTGCCTTTGTTGTATTTTGGCAGTAACGTGGTATAATAAAGAAAAAATGACAAAGGAGGCTTACACATGAAGATAGATATGCATTGTCATGTGCATGAAGGCTCGATTGACAGCCGGGTAAGCCTGGATGAATATATTACTGTTCTGAAAGAAAAAGGCTTTGATGGAATGCTGATCACGGACCACGACAGTTATCATGGTTACAGGCATTGGAAATATGAAATGAAAGGGAAAGCTCACCAGGATTTCGTAGTTTTGAAAGGCATTGAGTATGATACACTGGATGCAGGACATATGCTCTGCATTATGCCGGAGGGCGTTCGTATGAGGCTGTTGGAGTTAAAAGGTCTTCCGGTATCGATGCTGATTGAATTCGTACACAGGCATGGAGGTATCCTTGGCCCGGCGCATCCGTATGGAGCTAAATATATGAGTATGACCAATACAAAAAGGTATCGGAAGTCACAGGAATTTGTGAAAAGATTTGATTTTATAGAGGTGTTTAACGCATGCGAATCACAGGAGTCTAATGACAGTGCAGCCAGACTTGCGGCTGAATACGGGAAACCGGGAGTTGGTGGAAGTGATGCCCACAAGCCAGACTGTATCGGGACAGGCTATACGATACTTCCGGAGATGGTTACCTGTGAGACGGAGCTTATTAATCTGATCCGGGAAAAGGCAGCAATTCAGGCCGGAGGTGTTCTGTATGGCAGAACTACCAAGGAGAAAATGGGAGCATTTCACAAGATACTGGCAGATCTGTTCTGGTTCTATAACCGGGGAGGAGCTATGCTGAAGTATTTCAAACGGAGAAGAAAAGATAAGATTGAGAACCCGGTGACTCCGGTAGATCCGATCGAGATCCCATATCTTAAAAAAGCAAAAAAATTCCGCTCAAAGAAATAGGTGTACGGATTATTGGACACCTTACTTGCTATATTGATTACAGGAAGTGAGGTGTTCTTTTATGAAAAAATTAGGAAAGAAATTAGTAGCAGTGGCAGGTGTGATTGCGATGCTCATGATTATTCTGGTATATGGATTTGCAGAGACAAGGATACCGGGCATTGTATATCTGGCGATGTGGTGTGTGTGCGCAGCAGCAATCTGTTATGGCACCGACACACAGCTTGCCATCTGAGATAGTTGAAATAGGAGAACATTATGATGGAATATAAGAGTATGCTGCATACGCAGAGAGCGTATTTTCAAACAGGTGATACTAAGGATGTGGAGTTTCGTATCCGCCAGTTAAAGAAGCTGTATCAGTGGATCACAGTACATGAACAGGAGATTATGGATGCACTTTATATGGATCTGAATAAATCAAATTTTGAAGCTTATGCTACTGAGATTGGTATAGTAAAAGAAGAGATTCGATATACATTAAAGCATCTTCGGAAATGGGCAGCACCGAAGAGAGTGCCTACACCGATCACGCAATTTCCATCGAAGTCTTTTATATATCCGGAACCGTATGGCATCGTGTTAATCATGTCACCTTGGAATTATCCGTTCCAGCTTACGATCGCACCACTTGTGGGGGCAATCTGTGCAGGTAATTGTGCAGTAGTGAAGCCATCTGCGTATTCACCACATACTACAAAGGTTATGGCAGATATGTTGAGAGAATTGTTTCAGGAGAAATATATCGCTGTAGTAGAAGGTGGCAGACAGGAGAATCAGGCACTTTTGAATGAAAAGTTTGACTATATCTTCTTTACAGGAAGTGTAAATGTTGGTAAATACGTCATGGAGAAGGCATCTGCACATCTGACACCGGTGAGTCTGGAACTTGGCGGCAAGAGTCCTTGTATTGTAGACGAGACTGCAGATCTGAAGCTGGCGGCAAAGCGTATTGTCTGGGGTAAGTTCCTGAATAGTGGGCAGACCTGTGTGGCACCAGATTATATTCTGGTACAGAACAGTGTGAAAGACAAGCTCGTTCGTTATATGGAAAAATATATCCGTAAGATGTTTGGAAAGGATCCGATGCAGAATCCGGATTATCCGAAGATGATCAATGAAAAGCATTTTAACCGTGTACTGGGGCTGACGGAGCGGGCACACATAGTATGTGGTGGTGGATCTGATGTGGACATGCTTAAGATTGAGCCGACCGTGTTGGATCAGGTGACCTGGGAGAGCCCGGTAATGCAGGAGGAGATTTTCGGACCGCTGCTTCCGGTTCTTACATTTTATGATATTGAAGAGGCGATTCAGATGGTCAATGCCAGACCGAGGCCGTTAGCATTGTATTACTTCACGAAAGATAAGCAAAGAGAAGCCATGATGCTCAAACAGGTGTCTTATGGCGGCGGCTGCATCAATGATACGATAGTACATCTGGCAACGTCCCATATGCCATTCGGCGGCGTGGGCAACAGTGGAATGGGTGGCTATCATGGAAAGGACAGCTTTGACACATTTACACATAAAAAGAGTATTATGAAGAAATCGGTACTTCTGGATATTCCAATCCGGTATGCACCGTTCAAGAACAAATTGAATATATTAAAGAAGCTGATGTAGGCCATTATGCACAGATACGGAAAGATATAAAGAAAAAGAAAGGCAGCGGGAGCAATCCCGATGCCTTTCTTGTTTCACTTCGTATTTATCCTATTAACAGAAAGATATGATAGAACAGAAAACTCATGATCCAGGAAACACAGAGCTGGAACAGTACAAAGAGAATGGTAAGCTTTCTGCTTTCGGTTTCACGACGGATCGTAGCAATTGTTGCAGTACACGGAACATACAGCAGACAGAATACCATCAGCGCCAGAGCATTGGCAGTACCGAATCCAATACTGTTTAAGGCAACCAGCGCAGTGCTCATGCCATGTGCAGTAGCAATGTTTGAGATACCGAAGAGAACTCCACAGCTGGAGACTACTACTTCCTTGGCAGCGATTCCTGCGATCAGTGCAACGATGATCTGCCAGTATCCAAGACCTGCCGGTGCGAAGACAGGTACGATGGCTCTGCCGATATAGGAACCGAAGCTCTGGCTGATATCTGTTACATACCCATTCGGACCAAAGTTTAAAAGTACCCACATAACAACGGACGCCAGGAAAATGACGGTTCCTGCACGTGTCAGGTAATCCTTGACCTTTTCCCACACATAGATGGCTATGGTTCTGGCATTTGGTGTCTTGTATTCCGGAAGCTCGATCAACAGCGCATGTTCTGCTTTGCTGTTGTCAATCCGGGACAGGATGAATGCAGTTAAGATTGCCACGATGATACCCAGAAGATACATGCCATAGCAGACCAACATCGCATATTTTCCAAAAAACATAGAGGAAAATAATACATAGATCGGAAGTCTGGCACTGCAGGACATAAATGGTGTGATCAGGATAGTCTTTAACCGGTCTTTCCTGTGTTCCAGAGCCCTGGAGGCCATGACTGCTGGAACGGAACATCCGAATCCGAGCAGAAGTGGGATAAATGCGCGTCCGGAGAGCCCAAGCCCGCTCATGATGTCATCCATGACAAAGGCAACTCTGGACATATATCCGCTGTCTTCCAGAAATGCGAGGGCAAGGAACAGAATGAATATATTGGGCAGGAAGGTGAGAATACCACCTACACCTGCGATGATACCATCCACCACAAGGGACTGAAGCATCGGATAGGTATGTATGGAAGCCAGACCATTGGCTACCGCCGAAGAAAACAGATCCAATGCGATCTCAAAATATCCTTTCAGGAAATCGCCTACCGTAAAGGTCAGGAAAAATACCATTGCCATAATAAGTAAGAAGATTGGAAGACCGGTGTATTTGCCGGTGAGCCATCGATCAATCCGGTCTGTACGCTCTTCACGGCTGGATTTATTGACCAGTGTTTCGCCTATGATTTCTTCAATAAAATCATATTTTTGATTAATTAAATCTTTTTCATAGCTGCAATCCAGAATATCAGAGGTGTCAAGTGGCCATTGTTCGGAAGCGCTGGTATCCTTTTCCATGTACTTAATGGCTAACCATCTTTTGTTCGGAAAGTCCGGATATGTATGCGTGATTCGTTCAATCAGAATATCAATTTTATCTTCAATATCATCTGTGTACACCATCGTATACTCCGCATGATGGTCATGGCGGTGCTTGCTGTGCAGTCCCGGATGATGATGGATCAGAGGATCCTGATGTAATACATCTTTGTGATGTGCAACGGCGTGCATTAATATGGAAAGCCCGGTTTTCTTTCTGGCAGATACCGGAATCACCGGGATGCCCAGCATTTCCGGGAGCCGGTGCAGGTCAATCTCCATGCCGCGTTCCTCTACAATATCCATCATATTCAGAGCAAGAATCACTGGTTTGCCAAGTTCGATCAACTGCAGTGTCAGATACAGGTTTCGCTCCAGGCTGGATGCGTCAGCTACATCGATGATCACATCGACTTCGTCGCTCAGGATACATTCGCGGGAGACTTTCTCTTCCATAGTATAGGAAGTCAGGCTATAGATACCCGGAAGATCGATCAGCGTGTAATCCTGTCCTTCGTAGGTGGTATGCCCTTCTTTCTTTTCTACCGTAACGCCCGGCCAGTTGGCAACCTTGAGATTGGCACCGGTATAAGCGTTAAACAGTGTGGTTTTACCGCAGTTAGGATTGCCGATAAAACCGACAGTAACAGAGTTATTCATGTGTGTGCACCTCCTCAATCTCAATGTGATCAGCAATACGTCTGCCGAGAGCAAAGCGTGTGCCGCGGAACTTGACGGTAAGTGCACCGTGCTTGTCATTATTTAATATAGTAATCAGACTGCCGTCTGTCAGACCGAGTGCTTCCAGCCGACGCTCCAATTGGAGCTCGATCTGTATGGATAGCACACGGTAAGTGTGTCCATTTAAGCCTTCTTTTAAAACCATAGTAATCCTCACCTTAATCTTATTGATAATTATTATCTATTATTTGAAAAAGTATAGCACCAATTGACGAAATTTACAACTTCCCATATAATAGTCGATAAGACTTAAATGAGAAATTAGATTGCTGGGAAAGGAATAAAATATGGGAATCTATGAAATACTGGCGTACTTTTTTGTGTACGGTGTACTTGGATGGTGCGTGGAGGTCGCATTTGCGGCAGTAAAAGAAGGAAGGTTTGTCAACAGAGGATTCTTGAATGGTCCGATCTGTCCGATTTATGGAGTCGGAGTTGTATCGGTAATATTTTCATTACAGGGATTTTCAGAAAGTCTGTTAATATTATATTTGGCATCGGCTGTACTTGTAACATTTATCGAATGGCTGACAGGATATGTAATGGACCGGATTTTTCATCAGAAATGGTGGGATTATTCCGGACAGCCGCTTAATATCGGCGGTTATGTGTGCCTGCCATTTTCGCTGATCTGGGGTGTGTTCTGTGTGTTCATTGTTAAGTGTTTTCAACCGCTTGTTGCACATCTGATCGGGTACATCCCTCATATTGCAGGGATCGTAATACTGGTAATATTAAGTATTGCGATGCTCGCAGATCTCTATGTAACTGCATCTGCAATCCTGAAACTGAACAAACGTCTTGAAGCAATGGAAAAGATTGCTGCGGAGCTGCGGGAATTCTCTGACCGCATGGGTGAGAACATCTATGAAAATGTCAAAGACGGGATGGAGAAAGAAGAACAGCTTAAGAGTAAAGTGGCTAGTATGAAAGAAGTCAGAAAAGAATTGCGTGCTGAATACAGTGCCGGTAAGGAAGAATGGTACAAGAGTCAGCAGCAGAAGCTGGATGAACTGAAAGGACGTTATGACAGTCTGGTTAATGGACTTGGAAGTGTCGGCGAACGTCTGGTAAAGGCATTCCCGAATATGGAATCACGTATCCATAAGGATGCATTGAGAGAAGTCAAGAAACGGGTGGCAATGCGTCGGAATAAAAGGAAATAAATGGTAAAAAAGAGGCTTTACGGTCTCTTTTTTTTACCGAAAAACGGGTTGAAATAAAACTTTAAAAATGTGTTGACAAAGATACTCAGGAAGAGTTATTATGTCGATACTCGAAGCGGAGAGATATTAAAAATTGGAGGAAAGGATACATGAAGAAGATAAGAGATAATAAGGGCAGGGCAGGTAGAATCATGCCACTTGCGGTTGCTGTTGTTGTATTTATCCTGTCATTCTGGGGGTGTGTGGGAGCGATATCAGTACGGGCAGAAGAACGCGAAGAAGAGAGCGATATAGAAGATGTTGCAGAACAGAACAGTGTGACACAGCGCCAGGCGGGCGGCACACATGTACTGACTTACTATGACACCAGGTACAACGACGGATTACTAAGAGTGGGATATTTTGAAATCGATGGTGGAACAACAGCAATGTGTGTGTGTCATGAGATGGAACCACCGACACAGACGGGAAGTACATTAACTACAGTAGCGGAGTATACGGCAGAAAATCGGGGTAACGAGCAGCTCCGGAAGATATATTACTATGGCTGGAAAGGCCCAGGAGATGTCGGGGCCAGCTATGTGGAAACATGTCTTGCCGGATCGGTAGCTAATGGTCATGATGATAATTATTATGGCTATGGACAGGCATTTATCAACCGGATCGCCGGACTTCCGGCAGCGCCGAAAGGATTTACGGTATATCTGCTGTCAGACGGAGCGGCGGCACATCAGAACCTGGGATATTGGGAATATCACCCGACAGGGTATGCAAGACTTAAAAAGACAGCAGAGGATAACGAACTGACGGAGGACAATCGCTGTTACACCCTTCAGGGGGCAGAATATGGTGTGTATGCAGACGAAAGCTGTACGGATCAGAAGGCGGTGCTTAAGACGGATGCGAATGGAGAAACGACGGCAGTAGAACTTGCACCGGGCAATTATTACGTAAAAGAAAAGCAGGCACCTTTTGGGTATCGGCTGAATACGAATGTATATCCTGTGACAGTGGAAGCGGAGAAGACTGCTGTGGCAGAAGTAAAGGATACACCGGTGTGGAATAAGGCAGAAGTGTCAATCTGCAAAGTAGATGCCGAAACTGGTGAAAGTCAGGCACTTGGTGGAGCAGATCTTGCCGGTGCGAAAATGCGTGTGAATTATTATGCAGGATATTATGAGACAGATAATCTTCCGGAGGTTCCGGAACGGAGCTGGGTATTGGAGACAAAGGAAGAAAAGGGCGAGTCCGATAGCGCATATGTATGTCGGCTGGATGAAGCGCATCTTATAGAGGGTGATGCCTTCTATATGATGAATGATCAGGTGATACTGCCACTTGGAACGATCACGGTGGAAGAGATTGAGGCACCGAAAGGATATCTGCTGGATGGAATGCAGTTTCAGGATGAATCCGGGGAAGTACAGGAAGGCAGATATCTGACACAGATACGGCCGGACGGAGATACGGCTGTACTCACCGGGGGCAATGTGCATAAAGCATCAGATCATGTGATCCGTGGGGATCTGGAACTTATCAAGATTGCAGACGGCACTCATAAGAGACTTTCAAAAGTACCATTTAAGATTACCAGTAATACAACCGGGGAATCCCATGTGATCGTGACAGATGAGAACGGCTATGCATCAACGTCGGCAGAGTGGAATCTGCATACGTCAAATACGAATTGCGGAGAGAACATGGAGGATGGAGTCTGGTTTGGAATCGATACAGAGGGAACTCTGACCGCACCGGATGACTGCAAAGGTGCACTTCCGTATGATACTTATACGATTGAAGAGCTGAGGTGTGAGGCAAATCAGAATCATGAACTGATTCCACCTTTCGAAGTGACGATTAAAAAGGATCATGTGACGGTGAATCTTGGTACGATGACGGATGATAAGCCAGAGGTTCCGGAAGAACCGAATAAACCGGAGAAGGAGAAACAGGAAACTCCCGGACAGACTGTAAAAGCTCAGACAGTAAGAACCGGAGATAGAGCGAATTTATCAAATTGGATGCTTGTATGCATTCTTTCTTGCGTGGCTGTTATTGTGTGTGTTATGATTACACGTATGAAGAAAAGATAAAGGAGGCACATTCATCATGGGAATGACGATGACACAGAAGATTCTGGCTGCACATGCAGGTCTGGATCATGTGGAAGCAGGACAGCTTATTATGGCGAAGCTTGATATCGTTATGGCGAATGACATCACCGGACCAATGGCACTGCCGATCTTCAGACAGATGGCAGATAAAGTGTTTGATAAAGATAAGGTTGTTCTGGTACCAGATCATTTTACACCGAATAAAGATATTAAGTCAGCAGAGAACTCCAAGGCAATTCGTGAGTTTGCGAAGGATCAGGGACTCAGCTGGTATTTTGAACAGGGCAAATCAGGAGTAGAGCATGCGATTCTTCCGGAGGCAGGAGTGGTTACAGCAGGAGAATGCATCATTGGTGCAGATTCGCATACCTGTACATACGGAGCATTGGGAGCGTTCTCTACAGGCGTAGGTACGACCGACATTTCTACCGGTATGGCTACCGGAGAACTTTGGTTCAAGGTGCCGAGTGCGATCAAGTTTGTACTGAAGGGAGAACCGTCTGAGTTTGTAAGCGGTAAGGATATCATTATCCATATCATTGGTAAGATCGGCGTAGATGGAGCTCTGTATAAATCAATGGAATTTACAGGAGAAGGTGTGTCACATCTTTCCATGGATGACAGATTTACGATTGCTAACATGGCAATCGAAGCAGGTGCCAAGAATGGTATTTTCCCGGTAGATGAGCAGACAAAGGCTTATCTGGCAGAGCACTGCAAGAAGGAATACCATGTATACGAAGCAGATGAGGATGCTGTATACGAGGATGTGATCGAGATTGATCTTTCAGAAGTCCGTCCGACCGTTGCATTTCCACATCTTCCGGGCAATGCTAAGACAATTGACGAAGTAGAGGCTATGGAGCCTATTAAGATCGACCAGGTAGTGATTGGTTCCTGTACAAATGGACGTATGTCTGATCTGAGAAAAGCAGCAGCTATCCTCAAAGGACATACCGTACATCCGGATGTACGTGTTATGGTAGTTCCTGCTACACAGAAGATCTACAAGCAGTGTATCGCAGAAGGACTTCTGGACATCTTTGTAGATGCAGGATGTGCAGTTAATACACCAAGCTGCGGACCATGTATGGGAGGTCATATGGGTGTTATGGCAGCAGGTGAGAAATGTGTATCTACCACCAACCGTAACTTCGTTGGCCGTATGGGACATGTAGATTCTCTGATCTATCTTGCATCTCCGGAAGTGGCAGCAGCAAGTGCGATCGCCGGATGCATTGCGAATCCGGAAAAAGTAGGGGGTGACAGATAATGAAAGCATTAGGACATGTGTTTAAATATGGAGATAACGTAGATACAGACGTTATTATACCGGCCAGATATCTGAACTCTTTTGATCCACAGGAGCTTGCGAGCCATGCGATGGTAGATATTGATCCGGAATTTGCCGGGAAGGTACAGCCGGGAGATATTATCGTAGCGAGAAAGAACTTTGGCTGCGGATCTTCCAGAGAGCATGCACCGCTGTGTCTGAAGACTGCAGGCGTAAGCTGTGTTATCGCAGATACATTTGCACGAATTTTCTATCGTAATGCGATCAATATCGGACTTCCGATCATCGAATGTCCGGAAGCGGCAGAAGGAATTGACGCCGGAGATCAGGTTGAGATTGATTTTGACAGCGGACGTATATATAATCGTACCAAGGGTACTGAGTTCCAGGGACAGGCATTTCCTCCATTTATGCAGGAACTGATCTCTGCAGGTGGCCTGGTTAATTACATCAACAGCAAAAAGAACAAATAGTATATAACAGGAGAAATGATGATGGATGTACGATACAGAAGCACAAGAAATTCAGAGGTAACAGTAACAGCATCGCAGGCAATCTTAAAAGGTCTTGCAGATGATGGCGGTCTGTTTGTGCCGGATCATCTTCCAAAGTTATCTGTGTCTATGGAAGAATTAAAGGGAATGACATATCAGGAGACAGCTTATGCTGTAATGAAGGAATTCCTTACCGATTTTACTGAAGAAGAGCTGAAGAATTGTATTCGGAAGGCTTATGACAGTAAATTTGACACGGAAGAGATCGCACCATTAGTAAAAGTAGATGGCACATATTTTATTGAGCTGTTTCACGGAGCAACGATCGCATTTAAAGATATGGCACTTTCCATTCTTCCGCATCTTCTTACTACATCAGCTAAGAAGAATCACGTGAAGAATGAGATCGTGATCCTGACAGCAACTTCGGGAGATACCGGTAAGGCTGCTATGGCAGGTTTTGCCAATGTAGAAGGTACACGGATCATTGTGTTCTATCCGAAGAACGGAGTCAGCAAGGTACAGGAGATGCAGATGGTGACTCAGACCGGAGATAACGTAGACGTTGTAGCAATTCACGGCAACTTTGACAATGCGCAGAGCGGCGTGAAAGCAATGTTTGAAGATAAGAAGCTTGCAGAAGAGCTGAATAAGCATGGCTATCAGTTTTCATCTGCCAATTCAATCAACATCGGACGTCTGGTGCCGCAGGTGGTGTACTATGTATATGCCTATGCGAAGCTTTTGGATAATGAAGAAATACAGCCGGGAGAACAGATCAATGTTGTAGTTCCTACCGGTAACTTTGGCAATATTCTTGCTGCATACTATGCAAAGAATATGGGCGTTCCGATCGCAAAGCTGATCTGTGCATCCAATGAAAATAAAGTGCTGTTTGATTTCTTCCAGACTGGTGTGTATGACCGTAAGGACAGAGAGTTCAAACTGACTACATCACCATCTATGGATATTCTGATCTCCAGCAATCTTGAGAGACTGATCTACCAGATCGCAGGATGTGATGATAAGAAGAATGCAGAGTTGATGCAGGCATTGAAGAGTGAAGGTGTGTATGAGATTACTGACGCAATGAAAGCAGGATTGAAAGACTTTGCAGCGGGGTATGCAACAGAAGCGCAGACGGCAGAGACTATTCATGATGTTTATAAAAAAACAGGCTATGTAATGGATACACATACTGCAGTAGCGGCACATGTGTGTCAGGAATATCAGGAGAACTCAGGAGACAAGACAAAGTGTGTAGTTGCCTCCACAGCCAGCCCATACAAATTTGCAGGCAGCGTTATGGCAGCAATCGATGAGAAGTATGCATCTGTAGATGAATTCGATTTATTGAAAGAATTGAGTCAGGTATCTAACACAGAGATGCCGAATGCGATCAAGGAGATTCTGAATGCGAACATTCTTCACACACTGGAATGTGATGTTGATAAGATGGAAGATACTGTAAAGGCGATTCTTGAGTTATAGAAGAATATTTGTAATTTTATATATTTTTTACTAAAATAGTGGAAAAAAATATATGATTGGGTTATAATAACTACAGTGACCTGGGATGCGCGACAACTTCTGTTGTTTTGAACCTACATTACTTTAAACGGGACTCTTATATCTCCGTAATATGTCAAGCCTCCAGATACGCAGGGGAAGGCAGAAAAGCGGATGCGGACACCCACCTAGCAGCAGCTAGGAGTCAAGAGACAGAAACCGGCATTTCGGGATATACAAAAGATAAAAGAACGGCTGCAAAGCCGTTCTTTTTATGCCCAAAGGGGTATTATTTCTCGTCCGTGAGGCGGCTCGAATAGAGACGCCGCCCATGCACGAGCAAAATTAGCTGCGTAGCAGCTGAAAAGCACGAAGCATCGTGCGGTTTTGCGAATGCATGGGCGGAGTTCAAAAATGAGCGGGGTTCAAAAATGGGGTGGGGTTCTAAACCCACTATGAAGTTTCATACATTAGAGAAAGCAGTCCTGGAAAGAGATAAGAATACAAATATGAGAAGACAGAATCGATATATTTTATACATCATCAGTTTTATGGCGGTGCTTAGTCTGGTACTGGCGGGAATGCGTCTGGTACATCCGGAACGGATCGGAAATGGCAGATCCGGAGAGCAGACGGAGAGTAAATTGAAAGGACAGAGTGGAGAAACGGATCAGAATACCGGAATGGTGGAGAATCAGAATATCCGCGTGGCATTGATGACAAGCGGTTATGGAAGCGTGCTACACAGTTCGGTCAGTCTGGCAGCAGACAGTGGCCTGAGACTAAAATATGATGGGCGGGAAGAAGATTGGACAGGAGGCGTGCTGACGCTTCTGGCAGATGATGTGCGGCTAAAGAATGGACATCTTTCGGCAGAACCGCTGAATCCGGATGAAGAGATCCGGGTGGAAAGTATTGAACGTGGCCGGGGAATACCATCTTATCAGGGAAAGATTGAAGTGTGGTCCGGTGAAGAAGGTATGGCTGTGATTAATGAACTGCCGATGGAAAGCTATCTGTGCAGAGTTGTGCCGAGTGAGATGCCGGCGTCTTATGAAATGGAAGCATTGAAAGCGCAGGCGGTGTGTGCCAGAAGCTATGCAGTGCGACAGATGCAGGATTATGCATATCCGGAATATCAGGCACATGTCAATGACAGTGTAGAGTATCAGGTGTACAATAACAGTTATCCGGCAGATACAGCTACGCAGGCGGTAAAAGATACAACAGGTCAGGTGGTCTGGTATCAGGGAAACGTGGCTTCTACATATTACTTTTCGACTTCATGTGGAGAGACAACGGATATGACAGCCTGGGGCGATGAGGTCAATGAAAGTAATGCATATCTCCAAAGTATATCTGTGTGTGGAGATGTCGGAGATTATGAAAAAGATCTGCCCTGGTATCAGTGGACGGCGGAGATATCATCAGAGCGAATGGCAGCACTTCTCAGTAATTATGCCGGTAAGGATCTGGGAACACTGGAGAGTGTGGAAGTAACCAGGCGAGGTGACGGCGATGTAGCAACAGAACTGACGGCGGTTGGAACCGGAGGGAGTATTACGGTGGAGACAGAGAATAAGATTCGGACAGCCCTGGGAGGAAGCGGATATTCGATCGTAAGAAATGATGGACAGACCGTAGATAGTCAGAGATTACTTCCAAGTGCATTTATTTCTATAGAGAAGAAAGCGAACAGCTATGTGATCAGAGGCGGCGGCTATGGGCATGGTATCGGTATGAGCCAGAATGGAGCCAATGAAATGGCTAAGAATGGTAAAAATTACATGGAGATACTGAAATTATTTTATCAAAATGTAGAAATCCGATAGCAGAGAAACGGCTATTTGATATTTTTACTTGAAATAATTAAATGAAAATGGTATGATGCACATACTGATTTACGGAGGTTAGTATGAAAAGAGAGACCATAGAGAGGGTAATGAGAATTCCCAAGGATATGGGGAGACATCATGTTGGGGCATATGCAGCTCAGGCTGCATATTTCTTTATGTTATCGCTGATTCCGATTATATTGCTTTTGCTTACTATGGTAAGATATACGCCGGTTACGAAAGCAGATGTAATGACAGCAGTAGTGCAGGTATTTCCTACCAGTGTAGATTCCCTGATCACGTCAATTGTGAATCAGGTATATAACCAGTCAAGTACTATTATCCCGATTACAGTTATTGTGGCACTGTGGTCTGCCGGCAAGGGTGTATTATCAATTTCTACCGGATTTAATACAATTTATGGATGCCCAGAGACACGTAACTATATTTATCTGCGTTTCAGAGCGACATTTTATACAGTGCTGTTCCTGATTGCAATCATATTATTGCTGGTTATGTCGGTATTCGGTAATTCGCTGAATATATTTATCACGTCTCATATACCTGCCATTAAGCATGTGGCAAATAAATTGATGGAATTGAGGATGGCGATTACGCCGGTTGTGGTAATCGGTTTTTTACTTCTTATATATAAGTTTTTACCAAACCGAAAAGATCTGTTCCGCAAGCAGATTCCGGGAGCGATATTTACAGCGATTGGCTGGTTGGTCATATCCTGGGTATTTTCTGTATACCTGGATATTTTCAAAGGATTTTCGGATATGTACGGTAGTCTGACTACAATCGTGCTGATCATGCTCTGGCTGTATTTCTGTATGTACTGTGTGTTGTTTGGAGCACAACTTAATATCTATATGAAAGATGTACTCTTTACCGGAGCAGATAAAAAGGAAACTGCTGAAGAGAAGGCAGATATTACAGAAGGAGCTTCGGAAACAGCTTCAGAAACAGATTCAGAAACGTAAGAATCGGCTTGACATTAAAAAAGTCAGTGAGTATAATGACTTTGTATTGTTTAAATCAAAGATAAAAGTGATGACCGTGTCAGTAGAGAACTGTTTTCCATCAGAGAGGGGCATACCACAGGCTGAAAGTAGCTCCGGGTTCAGGCAGGGATCGAATTTCCCACGTTAGCTGCATGTTTGAATATTTCGATATATGATGATTCGATAGTAGGACATGCCGTATTCGTACGTTACACGAACATGAGTGCCTGTCGTAAGATAGGAATCAGGGTGGTACCGCGAGTTAACCTCGTCCCTTTTGGGATGAGGTTTTTTTGTATTCGTTCAGAGTATTTTGGAAGTGGCTCTGAACGATATAGTTATTAAAGAGGAAACATAGTCATTTAATTATTTATGAAAGAGAAAGGAAGAGAAGGATGAAAGAAAGATTGGAAAGCATCCGCAGAGAAGCCATTGAAGCAATTCAGTCTGCTGATGTACCGGAGAAATTGAACGAAGCCCGCGTCAGATTCCTTGGTAAAAAAGGAGAACTGACTGCTGTTCTTAAAGGAATGAAAGATGTAGCACCGGAAGAAAGACCGAAAGTAGGTCAGATGGTTAATGAGACACGTGCAGCCATCGAAGAGATTCTGGAAGAAAGCAAGCAGAAAATGGAGCGTGCGATCCGCGAAGAAAAGATGAAACAGGAAGTTATCGACGTTACACTGCCGGCTAAGAAGAACATGGTAGGACACCGTCATCCGAATACGATCGCATTGGAAGAAGTAGAACGTATTTTCATCGGTATGGGATACGAAGTAGTAGAAGGACCGGAAGTAGAATACGATCTGTATAACTTTGAGAAACTGAATATTCCGGCAGATCATCCGGCAAAGGATGAGCAGGATACTTTCTATATCAATGATGATATTGTGCTGAGAACACAGACATCACCGGTACAGGCCCGTGTAATGGAACAGGGCAAGCTGCCAATCCGTATGATCGCACCTGGACGAGTATTCCGTTCAGATGAAGTAGATGCAACACATTCACCATCTTTCCATCAGATCGAAGGACTGGTTATCGATAAGAACATTTCATTCGCAGACCTGAAAGGAACACTGGAAGTATTTGCAAAGGAACTGTTCGGTGAAGATACCAAGACAAAGTTCCGCCCACATCATTTCCCATTCACAGAGCCAAGCGCTGAGGTAGATGTAAGCTGCTTCAAGTGCGGCGGTAAGGGATGCCGTTTCTGTAAAGGATCCGGATGGATCGAGATCCTGGGATGCGGAATGGTACATCCACACGTACTCGAAATGTGCGGAATTGATCCGGAAGAATACACAGGATTCGCATTTGGTGTAGGACTGGAAAGAATCGCACTTCTGAAATACGAAATCGACGACATGAGATTACTGTACGAAAACGATATCAGATTCTTGAAACAGTTCTAGTGAGCACACAACAGAAGGAAGCACGAACGAAGTGAGTATTTACTTCTGTGTGCGAACGGTTCGACAGAATCGGGAGCCTCTTGGGGAGGCGGCGCCGGGAACCGGCGGGATTCTGGAGACTTAATAAGAGCACACAATAGAAGGAAGCACGAATAAGTGTTACATTGAAAGGAGATTATAATGGATACTTCATTATCATGGATAAAAGCATATGTGCCGGATCTGGATGTGACAGCGCAGGAATATACCGATGCGATGACACTTTCCGGTACAAAAGTAGAAGGATTTGAAAAAATGGATGCAGATCTGGACCGCATCGTAGTAGGTCAGATCGACAAGATTGAGAAGCATCCGGATGCAGATAAACTGATCATTTGTCAGGTAAATATCGGAACTGAGACGATTCAGATCGTTACAGGTGCTCCGAATGTAAAAGAAGGAGACAAAGTGCCGGTTGTTCTGGACGGCGGACGTGTAGCCGGAGGTCACGAGCCTGGACAGCGCGTTGCCGGCGGTATCAAGATTAAGAAAGGCAAGCTTCGCGGTGTGCCGAGTAACGGTATGATGTGTTCCATCGAAGAATTGGGATCTAACCGTGATATGTACCCGGAGGCACCGGAATACGGTATCTACATTTTCCAGAAAGATGTAGAAGTAGGAAGCAGTGCGATCAGCGCACTGGGACTGGATGATGTGGTATTTGAATATGAGATCACATCCAACCGTGTAGACTGCTACAGCGTGATCGGTATTGCAAGAGAAGCAGCAGCTACATTCCGCAAGGAATTCCATCCGCCGGTTGTAACACCGACTGGCAATGACGAGGATGTCAATGACTATGTTAAGGTTACAGTCAAGGATCAGGAACTCTGCCCGAGATATACAGCAAGAGTTGTAAAAAATATTAAGATCGGACCGTCACCGGAGTGGATGCAGAGAAGACTGGCATCTGTTGGAATCCGCCCGATTAACAATCTGGTAGATATTACCAACTATGTAATGGAAGAATATGGACAGCCGATGCATGCGTATGATCTGGATACGATCGCAGGCCGCGAGATCGTAGTGCGCCGTGCAGAAGATGGTGAGAAATTCGTAACTTTGGATGGACAGGAAAGAGAGATGGACAGCTCTGTACTGATGATTTGTGATGGCGAAAAATCGATCGGTGTAGCAGGTATCATGGGTGGCGAGAACTCTATGATTACAGATAATGTTAAGACAATGCTGTTCGAAGCTGCATGCTTCAACGGAACCAACATCCGTAAATCAGCTAAGAAGATCGGACTTCGTACCGATGCATCTGGCAAATTCGAGAAAGGTCTGGATCCGGAAAATGCACAGGCAGCAATCGACCGCGCATGCCAGTTAGTAGAAGAAATGGGTGCCGGAGAAGTTGTAGGCGGAATGGTAGACGTCTATGCGGAGAAGAGAGAGCCGTCAAGAGTTACATTTGACGTAGAGAAGATCAATGCACTTCTCGGAACAGATCTGACGAAAGAACAGATGCTTGGCTATCTGAAGTTAGTAGAACTGGAATATGATGAGACTACGAATGAGATCGTAGCTCCGACCTTCCGTCAGGATATCCACCGTCTGGCAGACGTGGCAGAGGAAGTGGCAAGATTCTTCGGATATGACAATATTCCGACCACACTTCCAAGCGGAGAAGCTACGACAGGTAAACTGTCTTACAAGCTGCGTATTGAAGAGGTGGCAAGAAATATCGCAGAATTCTGCGGATTCAGCCAGGGTATGTCATATTCCTTCGAGAGCCCGAAGGTATTTGATAAATTATTACTGCCGGAGGATTCCAAGCTTCGTCAGGCAATTGAGATCCGTAACCCGCTGGGTGAGGATTACAGCGTGATGAGAACGACATCCCTGAACGGTATGCTGACATCACTTGCTACCAACTACAACCGTAGAAATAAAAATGTAAAATTATACGAACTTGGAAATGTATATCTGCCAAAGGCACTTCCGTTGACAGAACTTCCGGATGAGCGTATGCAGTTCACTCTGGGTATGTACGGAGAAGGCGATTTCTTCAGCATGAAGGGTGTCGTAGAAGAGTTCTTTGACAAGATCGGACTGCACAAGAAAGAGACTTACGATCCAAACGCAGGCAAGACATTCCTGCATCCGGGACGTCAGGCTAATATCATTTACGGTGGAACCGTAGTCGGATATCTGGGAGAAGTACATCCGGACGTTGCAGATATCTACGGAATCGGAGAGAGAGCATACATCGCAGTGATCGATATGCCGGAGATCGTAGCGCGTGCTACATTTGACCGTAAATATGAGGGAATTGCCAAGTTCCCGGCTGTAAACCGTGACCTCAGTATGGTAGTGCCGAAGAACATCATGGTAGGACAGATTGAAGAAGTAATTGAGAAAAATGGCGGAGCTCATCTGGAGAGCTACTCCCTGTTTGACCTGTATGAAGGAGCTCAGATCAAACCGGGATTCAAGTCTGTAGCTTACTCTATTACATTCCGTGCAAAAGACAGAACACTGGAAGAGTCAGATATTTCCAAAGCAATGGATAAGATTCTTGCCGGTCTTGAAGCTATGGGAATCGAGCTTCGCAAATAGAACGGAGAGATAAGATAATATGAAACGACAGGATTTTTATTTTGATCTGCCGGAAGAATTGATCGCACAGGATCCGCTGGAGGACCGCTCCAGTTCCAGGCTCCTGGTGCTAGACAAAGAGACAGGCGAGACCTCTCATCACATTTTCAAAGAGATCGTGGATTATCTGAACCCGGGGGACTGTCTGGTGATCAATGACACCAAGGTGATTCCGGCGAGGCTGATCGGTGCCCGTGAGGGAACCGGAGCCAAGATAGAAGTGCTTCTGCTGAAGCGCAAAGAGAACAATGTGTGGGAGACACTGGTAAAACCTGGCAAGAAAGCAAGACCAGGCACACGGATCGTGTTCGGCGAAGGTCTGCTGGTTGGTGAAGTCATCGATGTCGTAGAGGAAGGCAACCGCCTGATCAAGTTTGAATATGAAGGAATCTTTGAAGAGATTCTGGATCAGCTTGGACAGATGCCATTACCGCCGTATATCACACATCAGCTTGAGGACAAGAACCGTTATCAGACCGTATATGCCAAGCATACCGGATCTGCGGCTGCACCGACAGCGGGACTTCATTTCACACCGGAGCTGCTGAAGCAGATCGAGGAAAAAGGCATAGATATTGCCAGAGTTACACTGCATGTAGGACTTGGAACCTTCCGCCCGGTTAAGGTAGATGACATTCTGGAGCATCACATGCATTCAGAATTTTACCATATTGATGCCGAAGCGGCTGAGAAGATTAACCGTGCCAAGGACAATGGCGGACGCGTGATCTGCGTGGGAACCACAAGCTGCAGAACTGTAGAGTCGGCAGCAGATGAGAACGGACGCCTCAGAGAATGCAGCGGATGGACAGAGATCTTCATTTATCCGGGATACAAGTTCAAGATTCTGGATGCACTGATCACGAATTTCCATCTGCCGGAGTCTACACTGATCATGCTGGTATCCGCACTGGCAGGCAGAGAGCATGTGCTGAATGCATATCAGGAAGCAATTGAGCAAAAATACAGATTTTTCTCCTTTGGAGATGCAATGTTTATAAAGTAGAAACAGTAACATATAAAAACAAAAAGGATTTGCCGCTTTACGATTATGGAGTGAAGCGGCAGATCCTTTTTTAGTATTTCCGATGATTATCAAGGATGATGATATATGTTTTTGGGATTTGTTTGATGGGAAAAACTACATGGGAAAAATCTATGGTCAGAAAATGTCCGGTATATTGTCAATAATGCGGAACAATGATAAAATTATATTGCGAATTATGCGAAAAATATTATTTTTGGTTGTAATATTATGACACTGGAGTGAAGAATGTCATGCATTTAAGGGGGGAGTATGTTGATTAATATTGCGATAGTGGATAATGAGAAAGGTGTTTTGGAAAATATCCGTGGAATCCTGTTAGATATGCTGGGAGGCTCCGAAGATATACATATAGATATGTATGAGAAAGCAAAACTTATAACAGGAGGGTGTAAAGATGGGAATTATCTTTAAATTGACTTTACGTTATCTGAAAAGGAATAAAAAGCGTACCAGAGCTACCATCCTTGGAATTGCATGCACGATGATCATCCTCACAACGATTTCGCTCTTTGCCAATACTCTGATGGGAATGATTCGGGAGAGCATCCGGGAAGACCAGGGAAGCTGGCATTTGATCTTCCATGGTTTGGATCAGGATCAGTATGAAAGCCTGAAAGAAAATAAAAAGCTATGTAATGTATCAGAAACGGAATGCGAAGAATGCGAACCGGATGCGGGCTTGTGTGTGGCTGCTGAAATGAAGAACGTCAGTTGGCGTATGTTTGCCAGAACACAGAAAATTGGCAAAAAGATCGGCATGGAACAGCTACCGGAGGAGGAGTGGCGACGGCTTCCTTATCGTGAAACGGGAAAATACAATATCACCTATCATATAGAGCTTTTAGAATACTATGGCCTAAATGACGAAACCAGTATGAGCGTGGGCGGAATCATCAATGTTATAGTTACAATGGTGATGCTTATGGGCTGTGTGCTGATTTACAATGCCTATTCCATCTCTACGTTTGAAAAGCTAAGGTATCTGGGAACATTGGGAAGTATCGGCGCGAGCAAATTTCAAAGGATTAGTGTGGTTTACTGGGAAGGAATACTGGAAGGACTCGTTGGGATCCCGATCGGAATCGGAGTGGGGATCTTACTTACGAATGGTATCGTAAAATGGCTGGAAAATATTTTTATGTATGAACAACCGTTGGTGGTGGAGCTTACGTTTGGAAGAATCATAACATTTGTGTTCTGGGGATTTCTGATGATATTTCTGGCGTGTCTCTTTCCGGCATGGAAAGCTGTCCATACCTCCAGTATGGAGCTGATCACACAAACTTATGAAGTAGATACAAAAATGCGTACTCGAACCAATCTGTTGAAAAAGCGGAAGCTATTTGGAACAGTGGGAATGCTGGCTTTTAAAAATATGTGGGTTCGCAGGAAAAGCTATATTGCAAACAGTGTATTGCTGATATTGACTTTTTGTGTAATTTTGGACGGCATGGCTGTGATGCGTGGAATCAATAAAGAGTATTATCCGGTAGATGATAGAGAACGGGAAGAATTGGATCTTTGGACAGAACTCTATACGATGGATGATGATAAGATTATGGAGTTTTATGAAAAAGTAGCAGCATTACCGGAGGTGACTTCCATATCCTTAGAGCGTAATATGAGTATCAGCGACATGCTGCTGGAACCAGGGGAGATTCAGGATGATTTGCAAAAGGTTCCATTTGAGGTATCTGAAGAGACTGGATTCTGGTGGTACGATGAACCGTCGCAACTTAAAAGTTTTCAGGATATGAAATCAGGAAATTGGATAGAAGGCATTCATTTACGAACAGTGATCGTGGGGTAGATGATCAAACCTTTCAGGCATATGTGAAAAAGGCAGGATATGAAATACCAGAAGATACCACAGAAGAGTATCAGGTGTTAATTGAAGATCACGAGGAAGTCCGGACATTAGAAAAGATCTGTCAACGCAGTATATTGAAGGCACAGCCAGACAGCGAATTTACCTTTTGGTATAGCCGTTATGGGGATATAGGAATCTTTACGGGGACATATGATAATCAGCGTGATGAGATGCGAAAGGGAAGCTTTCGGCTGATTGGAACAACACAGGAAACACCGCCGTATCCTTATTATTCCGGAAAGCAAGACGATATTAATGGATATCAGGAGGAAACATTGGGATTCTGCCACATTTATATGTCTATGGATGATTTTGAACGATTACTGGAAGATCCAATGTATAGTGATATTTATAAAAAACATCCTGAAGATACCTATGCTTTTCATTACCCAACTTATAATAGTGTTGCTACTTATTTGAAGTTTAATATTCAAAGAGAAGAGGAAGAGGAGGAGCATACATTTTGGGATTTTCTTTTTGGAATGGATGGACTCTCAACGCGGATACAAGAAGATGCGAGGATAAAGGGTAAAATTGAGATTATCGCACAAGAAGTGAGACTGAAGAAAGGCGCTCCGTTGACATATGATCCGGCTGTTTCTTTTGATGAGGTGGATATTTCGAAGAGAGATAGCTATTCCTTCAATAGCCAGGCACTTTGGCAGAAAAATGAATATTTTCGTTCGCAAAAGTTCTTATTGTTGATATTAGGATATGGATTGATGGCGCTTATCACGTTATTGTCATTAACCAATATTTTCCAAAGTATATCGACTTCTATGCGTATGCGAAGAAAAGAGTTCGCAGCTTATCAGTCGATAGGAATGTCCCAGAAAGATCTGAAAAGGATGTTATCCATAGAGGCAGGATTTTATGGGATTATCGGGTGTGTGATTGGAATACCGGTAAGTTTTCTTGGATTATTAGGCGTGTATGATACCTATCACGAAGTTTTTTATAATATTACATGGAAAATACCGTGGGATATGGTGCCGATACAGATTGTAGTTGCAGTGTTATTGCTGATCGTACCCGTGAGATATGCAATGTCACAATTGAAACATCTGAATATTATCGAATCTATTCGTAACGATAACCAGTAAGGGAGGCGCGAAGATGGAAGTATTGAGAACGGAAGATCTTACAAGAGAATATGGTTTTGGAGATAATAAGGTTATTGCACTTAACCACGTTTCCTTTTCGGTGGAAGAAGGAGAGTTTGTCACGATTTTAGGTCCGTCGGGTTCAGGAAAGTCAACGCTTCTTCATCTCCTGGGAGGTGTTGACAAACCGACATCCGGCAAGGTATATATTGGCGGACAGTCCATTTATGAAATGGAAGAACGTGAGCTGACTGCTTTTCGAAGGAGAGAGATTGGTCAGATTTATCAATTTTATAATCTGATTCCGGTACTGAACGTGGAAGAGAATATATGTCTGCCGATGCTCCTGGATCACAGACAGGCAGAACGAAAAGATTTGGATGAATTACTGGAATTACTCGGCCTCACAGAGCGTGTGAATCATCTTCCGAGTGAATTGTCCGGCGGTCAGCAGCAGAGAGTTGCAATCGGAAGAGCACTGATCAATAAACCGAAATTGATTTTGGCAGATGAGCCTACAGGAAATCTGGACCAGAAGAACAGCCGCGAGATTATCAAGCTTTTTCGCGAACTGAATGAAAAATATGGACAGACGATTCTCCTGATCACCCATGATGAGAAGATTGCAGAACATGCAGAGAGGATTCTTGTGATTGAAGATGGACAGATAGTAAAAGATAGTCGGAGGTGAGAAATTGCGCTTTCATGGAATTTATCAACATGATGTTAGAGACTGTGGTGTGGCGTGTTTAGCTACAATATGTGAGTATTATGGGTTAAAAGTTCCGCTGTCATATATTCGAGATTTAGAAAAAGTAAATATGAATGGCTCCAGTATATACGGAATATGCGAGGCGGCAAAGATATTAGGCTTAGATGCAGAGGCATATCAGGGAAACATCCAGGAATTACTGTTATGTGTACACTGATTTTTCAACATATCGTAGATCATTTTATGGTCCATTCAAATGCAGAACTTATGAGAATGGTCAATGTTGTTTTTACTATAATAATTGTGCTGTACATAATAAGACTGGGGATTTATATAATTAGAGGAATCGTTGGAGCCAGAATTTCCAGGGATATAGAGAAGAAATTGTTGGATGATTTTTTAGGGGATTTGTTAAAAGTTTTAAATTAAATAAAAAATGGCGATGAAGTGATATATATGCATTATGATAATAAGCCGGATCGAGTTGAAAGATTAGAAGTTTTATATGAAGAACAAGCTGTTGTAACAGGAGTTTTTTTGTACCGTAATGAAATTAAAGTAAAACTTAGACCGCATAAATCTATATATGATTTTTATGCAAAAGAGGAGGTGCTATTGGATTGTAAATATATATATCAAGAGAACAATGTTTTAGATTCTTTGGAGGTGTCAGATGAAATTAGATTTACACATTTTTATAACGACCCATATGAAATAAAAACTATAGAACGGGAGGAGTGATATTTGTGAAAAAATTATAAGAATGTTAGTTTGTGTACAATTGCAGAAGTCGGTGATATCACGCGCTTTGATAGCACGAAAGAACTTCAGAAACTGGCAGGATTGGAACTGGTGGCAGATAGCTCTGGCAAGCACAATGGAAAGACAAAGATAAGCAAAAGAGGACGCAAACGTCTCAGATATCTTCTTTTCGAGGCAGCGATATCGGTGGTGGGAAAGAATGAAGAATTCAAAGAAATCCACAGGCATTATACCACCAGGGAAAAGCATCCATTAAAAAAGATGCAGTCACTGATAGCAGTAGCATGTAAGCTGATAAGAGTATTCCATGTGATCCTTACCAAGGGAATCGGTTATGATGCATCAAAGATGTTGAAAGATATTCGACATCCTGGAGAGCAGTTAAAGGCTGCATAACCGAGCAATAAAGAACAACCATAATGATTACAGGAAGCGTCCACCGAAAGGTGCTGTGATCGGAGTATTTAGATTAGTGATGAAAGTACAAAGAATGAGCTGGTAGCCGGCAGAAATTTTCTCCGGAGGGCAAGACCCTGATGAATAGCTAAGCTGGCACCCTGGTTATGGACAGGCAGAACGAAGGAAGTGAGGACCCACCGTAAGGAGGATGATCCTGTTGGACATGAGAGGTGAGCTGCCATATAGGGATGGGTACACATCGAGGCCATTTAGAACGAATAGTGATGACCTTTTATTTGGTGCACCCATTATTACTATATATCTGCCCTGTATGAGGTAAATATCACTCCATAACCTTAGTTCTATTCAATGACAGGTATCAAAAAGTATTGAATTTATTGAAAAAAATACTTGATATATAGAGAAGGAGAGGAGAAGAGTGTTATGTGGAAAAAACATTAAGTGGTATTTTTAGTGTAGTTTTATTGTGCAGTTTAATGTGTGGTTTTTGTGTAAATGCTGCGGATAAAAATGATATAACAGATGATGAAATGAATAAAGTGACAGAACAGATGGCAATAGAAGTCGCAGAACAATTCTCTGGTGTTTCTTGTTTGCAAGGCGAACTAGATGGTAGAGATCCTATTAAGGCCTATGATGTGTCAAATGGAGCGATAGGATATATTGTAAAAATGTATAAAGAAAATCTTCCATATGGCTATGTAATTCTTGATTCGACAGTTGATGGTTTTGTGTGCGAATATAATTATGGGGAAAATATTTCATCATCATATGAGTTGGCTTTACAGCAAACTAATAATAAAGCAATTAGTACTAATAATAGTAATGGTGGATGCATTTACAAGTTTTTGCAGAGAGAAGGGAATAAATGTTTCGTCAGTATTCACAGATACAGCTAATTTTGGTTTCTTTAGAAATTGTATAGATTCAGGAGGAATTGGAATTGCATCTGTTCATATTACAACAACTGATGGTGATTCTGGACATGCAATGGCTGTTGAAGGGTATGCATTATATAAAAGTAATGATTCAAGTTCTTACTTACATATATTGCGTGTTGCAGATGGCTGGCATTCGTATGCTAGAAATCTGAATAATGATTTTGGAAAATATAATTCATATGAAGGGTATGCTTTTCAGTAAGGGGAATCAAGTAATGAAGAAATGGCTATTTGTGATATTAAGTGTAGTAGTTATTTGGGGTATCTATCGATATTGTAATGATAAGTTAGAAGAAAATGCAGGTGTGTCAAATCATGGAGGCATACATCAGTATGAAGAGGAGGCGATTGTTGAGGAGATAAATCTGGACAATCGAGAGATTGTTGTTCGTATAAAGGAGAGTGATACTTATCTTGAATCCAAAAAGAATCCTTATAAAGACAAAAAGATTAGTTTAGATTGCAGTAAAGTAAAAAAAGAGGAGTTAGATAATATAGAAATATCGGACGAAATAGTCTTTACACATTTGTATGATGAGCCTCATACTGTGCTAGACGTAAAAAGGCTATTGTAAATAAACGATAATCATAGGACGGGAGGATTGATGTTTATGAAAAAATTATAAGAATGAGTAAGTGAAAAAACTGACCTGCCGCATCTTTTTACAAATGCGGCAGGCCTTTTGTCTTTCGGTTCATAATCGTAATAACGAATGCATATGTCCCTTACAGAAAGTATATTACATATCAATCAGAAACGAGCTCGGTCCTATTCAGAACTATTTAGCGATTATGGTCGACCTGATCCATGTACTGGATAAGGCGCATTACCTGACTGGTATAGCCCCATTCATTGTCATAGAAACAGATCACCTTGAAAAAGTGGGAATTCACCTGAATGCCCTGTCGTGCGTCGAAGATGGAAGCATGAGAATCTCCGATGAAATCAGAAGATACTACTTCATCCTCCACATAATCCAGAATACCGGACAAATATGTCATAGAGGCTTCCTGAACTTTTTTGCAGATTTCTTCGTAAGATGCCGATTTCTTCAAAGCTACGTTTAAGTCAACAACAGATACATCTGAAGTAGGTACGCGATAAGAGATGCCACTCATTTTGTCCTTCAATGAAGGAATTACGAGGGAGATTGCTTTAGCTGCTCCGGTGGTAGATGGGATTAGATTGCCAAATGCAGAACGGCCGGTTCTCCAGTCCTTCTGAGAACGGCTGTCAACAACCTTCTGCTTAGCAGTAGTTGCGTGGATCGTGGACATGAGTCCGTATTCAATACCGTAATTGTCTTCTAGAATCTTGCAGATCAGTGCCAGACAGTTCGTCGTGCAGGATGCATTGGAAACTACGGGCATATCACTGTTGTATTCGGTATGGTTTACACCCATGATAAAAGTAGGTGTCTCTTCATCTTTTGCAGGAGCAGATATAATAACCTTTTTAGCCCCGCCTTGCAGATGATCCATAGCTTTCTGCGTTGTGCAGTAGGCGCCGGTTGCATCAATGATATATTCAGCACCACAGCTATCCCATGGGATCAGAGAAGCGTCCGATTCAGAGAACACAGGAATCTTCTGACCATTGATGATCAGACCCTGCTCATATGTGTCAAGCTCCCCCTGGAAACGTCCGAAGGTTGAATCATAGCGGACCATATATTTCATGTAGTCCAGATCAGCATTACGCACGTTGATCCCACAAAGTTTAAAAGTATCTGGTTGACTGATGGCAATACGGAGAGCGACGCGTCCGATGCGTCCAAATCCGTTGATGCCAATTGAAATTGCCATTTTACAATTACCTCCTATAAGTCATATTAAATGCATAGAGCACCCACAGATATCCTGGGTGCGGTTATTCTGACCGAGCAATGTAACTGGCTTTTTCTGATTTGATGTAATTTGCTGTCAGTGTAACATAGAATAATGAAAAATACTATATATAGAAGAGTAATTAAAATATTAACGAAAATGCATACAAGATAGCTGACTGATTGAAAACTTTGTGAAGAAATGTTATGATTTTAAGCAGAAATAATACATATGGGAGGCTGTTATGAGAGAGGAACGTTTTAAGATGGAGCGCCCGGGGTTGGTAGAAGAAGGACAGGAAGTTGTGATCAGCGAACGAAGTCCGAGCACCGGGAGATATACTTATCTGGTAGAACCATCCATTGCCATGTCGGGAATATACCGCACAGCGGAGCGGATCCGGGACAGGAAAGGCGTGATCAGGAAGATTGAGGAGACTGACCGGGGATTTTATCTGATTGTTGAGATAGAGCAGTAATAAGAGAGCTTTTGCAGGGAGAATATACTTGCAAAAGTTCTCTTTTTTATAATTTGTGATTTGACAAAAAATGCACAAGTTAATTGATAATAATTCAAACAAACTATAAATAGCGACGAAAAAATAGAAAATTAATGAGAAAAATTATAGATATTAGACAATTTGTGTGCTAATATAATAAATAACTTGTGTGAAAATCGATGAATTCAAATGGGAGGTAAAGCTATGCTTTCAAAAAAATCTGCAGTTCCTTTTCGAGGAACGAAGGAGCAGGAAGAAGAACTGCTTAAGGTGATCGAAGAATTGAAAGATGAAAAAGGCGCTTTGATGCCGATCATGCAGAGAGCGCAGGACATCTATGGATATCTGCCGATCGAGGTCCAGAAGATTATCTCAGACCAGACGGGAATCCCGTTAGAGAAGATTTATGGAGTGGCAACATTTTATGCACAGTTTAATCTGAGTCCGAAGGGACGATATCAGATATCTGTCTGTCTTGGCACGGCATGCTATGTAAAAGGATCCGGCGATATTTACAACAAGCTGATGGAAAAGCTTGGTATCGTGGGCGGAGAGTGTACGCCGGACGGAAGATTTTCGCTGGATGCGTGCCGTTGTATCGGGGCCTGTGGACTGGCACCGGTCATGACGATCAATGAAGAAGTATACGGACGCTTGAAGGTGGAGGATATAGATGATATCCTTGCGAAATACGAGTAGTGGTTAACTTGATTAGAAGTGGAGGGACAGAATGAAATCTCTGGAAGAATTACGGGTAATTAGAGAGCGTATGCAGGGAACAGTGGCATACCGCTCAGAACACGAATCTCTGGAAGAGGCTGCAGCTTCTGAGCACGGCAAGTACCGCACTCATGTGCTGGTATGCGGAGGAACAGGATGTACATCATCCGGCAGCCAGAAGATCAGAGAACGTCTGGATGAAGAGATCCGGAAGAACGGACTGGAAGAGGAAGTATGTGTGATCAAGACAGGCTGTTTTGGCCTGTGTGCGCTGGGACCGATCATGATCGTGTATCCGGAGGGCGCGTTTTATTCTATGGTCAAGGAAGAAGACATTCCTGAGATTGTAGAAGAGCATCTGGCAAAGGGCAATATAGTGAAGAGACTGCTCTATGATGAGACGGTGAAAGGAGAAGATGTACTTCCGCTGCAGGAGACGAATTTCTATAAGAAGCAGCACCGTGTGGCACTGCGTAACTGTGGCGTGATCAGTCCGGAGAATATTGACGAATACATAGGTACAAGAGGATATGAGGCGTTAGGTAAGGTGCTGACCGAGATGACACCTGCAGAAGTTATTCAGGTGATGCTTGACAGCGGACTCAGAGGAAGAGGCGGTGCAGGTTTCCCAACCGGTATGAAATGGAAATTCGCGGCAGCGAATGAAGCAGATCAGAAATACGTCTGTTGTAACGCCGATGAGGGTGACCCGGGTGCATTTATGGACAGATCCGTACTGGAAGGTGATCCGCACGTTGTACTGGAAGCCATGGCGATCGCAGGCTATGCCATTGGGGCGTCACAGGGATATATCTACGTGCGTGCAGAGTATCCAATCGCAGTAGAACGTCTGAATATTGCGATTAAGCAGGCAAGAGAATACGGACTGCTTGGCGAAGATATATTTGGATCAGGATTTGATTTTGATATTGAGCTTCGTCTGGGAGCAGGAGCATTTGTCTGCGGAGAAGAGACCGCACTGATGACTTCGATCGAGGGTAACCGAGGAGAACCGAGACCGCGTCCGCCATTCCCAGCATTAAAGGGACTGTTCCAGAAGCCGACAATTCTGAATAACGTAGAGACGCTGGCGAATATCCCACAGATTATCCTGAATGGACCGGAATGGTTTGCATCGATGGGAACAGAGAAGTCCAAAGGAACCAAGGTATTTGCTCTGGGAGGCAAGGTTAACAATACCGGTCTGGTAGAGATCCCGATGGGAACGACTCTGCGGGAGATTGTAGAAGAGATCGGCGGAGGCATTCCAAAGGGAAAGAAGTTCAAGGCTGCGCAGACCGGAGGTCCGTCCGGCGGATGTATTCCGGCAGAGAATTTTGATGTACCGATCGATTATGATAACCTGATCGCGATCGGTTCCATGATGGGTTCCGGTGGTCTGATCGTTATGGATGAAGATACCTGTATGGTAGATATTGCCAAATTCTTCCTGGAATTTACTGTGGATGAATCCTGTGGCAAATGTGCACCGTGCCGTATTGGTACCAGACGTATGCTGGAGATCTTAGAGAAGATCACCAAGGGGCAGGGAACGATGGAAGATCTGGACCGTCTGGAAGAACTGGCAGCGCATCTGAAGTCGAATTCACTGTGTGCGCTTGGTCAGACAGCACCGAATCCGGTACTCTCCACCCTGCGTTACTTTAAAGATGAATACATTGCCCATATTGTGGATAAGAAATGTCCGGCAGGCGTCTGTAAGGATCTGCTGCAGTACAAGATCAATGCGGACAAATGTAAGGGTTGTACGCTTTGTGCACGTATCTGTCCGAATGGTGCGATCAGCGGTAAAGTAAAAGAACCACATGCGATCAATCCGGAGAAATGTTTGAAATGTGGTGCATGTATGGAAAAATGTCGCTTCGGTGCGATTTATAAGGAATAAGGGAGGATAGAGAATATGGAAACGGTTAATCTTACAATCAATGGACTGAAAGTATCTGCACCGGCCGGCTCTACGATCCTTGAGGCAGCACATGCAGCCGGAATCAGAATTCCTACTCTCTGCTATTTGAAGGAGATCAATGAGATCGGCGCATGTCGTATGTGTGTAGTAGAAGTAAAAGGGGCCCGTAATCTGGTAGCTGCCTGTGTACATCCGGTCAGTGAAGGGATGGAAGTGTATACGAATACACCGAAGCTGATTTCATCCAGAAAGAAGACATTACAGCTTCTGCTGTCGAATCACGATAAGAAATGTCTGTCCTGTGTGCGCAGCGGTAACTGTGAATTACAGCAGCTCTGCAGGGAATATGGCGTGGATGATGAGAATTATTTTGCAGGTGAGAGTAATCACTATGAGTTGGATGATTCGGCAGCTCATATGATCCGTGACAATAACAAATGTATCCTGTGCCGCAGATGCGTGGCTGTCTGTGAGAAAGTTCAGGGAGTCGGCGTGATCGGAACCAATAACCGTGGATTTGCGACCTTTATCGGTTCTGCATTTGACATGGGACTTGGAGAGACCAGTTGTGTATCCTGTGGACAGTGTATCGCAGTCTGTCCGACCGGTGCATTATATGAAAAAGATTATACAGATAAGATTATAGAAGCAATCGCTGATCCGGAGAAATACGTGGTCGTTCAGACTGCACCATCTGTCAGAGCTGCGCTTGGCGAAGAGTTCGGTTATCCGATGGGAACGGATGTGGAAGGCAAGATGGTAGCAGCACTCAGAAGAATCGGATTTGACCGTGTATTTGATACGGACTGGGCAGCAGACCTGACGATTATGGAAGAGGCACATGAGCTTCTGGATCGTGTACAGAATGGTGGAAAGCTTCCGCTGATCACATCCTGCTCGCCTGGATGGATCAAATACTGCGAGCACTATTTCCCGGATATGACAGAGAATCTGTCCAGCTGCAAATCGCCGCAGCAGATGTTTGGTGCGATGGTGAAGACTTACTTTGCCGAGAAGCAGGGTATCGATCCGAAGAATATCGTATCGGTTAGCGTGATGCCATGTACGGCCAAGAAGTTCGAGATCGGAAGAGATCATCAGAATGCAGCCGGAGTACCGGATGTGGATATTGCCATCACTACCAGGGAACTGGCACGACTGATCCGTCGTTGTGGTATTGAATTTACTGCACTTCCGGATGAAGGCTTTGATGATCCGATGGGTGAGTCTACGGGAGCGGCAGTAATCTTTGGAGCGACCGGCGGTGTTATGGAAGCAGCTCTTCGTACTGCGGTGGAGACATTGACGGGAGAAGAACTTGCTAATCTGGAATTTACAGATGTGCGTGGCACAAAGGGCATCAAAGAGGCTGAATATCAGGTGGCAGGCATGGATATTCGTGTGGCAGTTGCTTCGGGACTTGGCAATGCAAGAGAACTTCTGGAGCAGGTGAAATCTGGTGAGAAACAGTATCACTTTATCGAGATCATGGGATGTCCGGGCGGATGTGTCAACGGAGGCGGTCAGCCGCAGGTATCCGGTGATGTGCGTAATTTCACTGATGTACGTGGTATTCGTGCAAGCGTACTGTATCGCAATGATCAGGCGAAGGTAATCCGTAAATCGCATGAGAATCCGGCAATCAAGAAACTGTATGAAGAGTATCTGGGAGAACCGGGAAGCAAGAAAGCACATGAGACATTGCATACAACCTATGTAAAACGCACAGTTAATTAAGGATAGTCCATAATATTTTAGAAGGGTGGAAATGCATTGCATTTCTGCCCTTTCTTCTATACAATAAAAGCAGAATATCTTTGATGTCTGACATCAATGAGGGAGGCTGTAATGGGAAACTATCAATATTATTTATTCGATCTGGATGGTACGCTGACGGATTCAGGAGAAGGAATTATGAATTCAATCCGTCATGCTTTGCATAAATTTGGAATTACAGAGTATGAGGAAACGACACTGCGTAAGTTTATCGGACCACCGCTTGCAGAGTGCTTTCAGAAGTATTTTGATCTGTCACCGGAGGAAGCACGCAAGGGAATCGATTATTACCGGGAATATTATACTGACGGGGGAATGTTTGAAAATGAGGTCTATCATGGCGTAAAAGAGTTGTTAGAGGGCTTGAATGCGAAAGGAAAGACATTGATTGTTGCTACGTCAAAGCCTGAGTTATTTGCGGAGCAGATTCTGGAACATTTTGATCTGGCGAAGTATTTTGCCTGTATTGCCGGAGCGTCTATGGACGAGACCAGAGTGCATAAAGATGATGTGATTGCTTATGCATTGCAGAAGTATAAAGGAATTGATCATAAAAAAGCGGTGATGATCGGCGATCGTTCGCATGATATTATGGGCGGTAAAGCGAATGGCATGGATACGATCGGAGTGCTTTATGGATTTGGAAACCGGGAAGAATTAGAAGAAGCCGGAGCTGATATTATTGTGGAGACACCAGAAGAAATATTGAGATATTAAGGTATGTGAGGAGGGCTTTGCATGAAGGTCATTGATTTTAAGGATGCCAAATGCAGACATTGTTACAAATGTGTCCGTTATTGTGAGGTAAAGGCAATTTCAGTACAGAATGAACAGGCGCATATTATGGAGGATCACTGTATTCACTGTGGACAGTGCCTGGAAGTCTGTCCGCAGAATGCCAAGACATTTGCCAGCGACATGGAACGGGTGAAGGGATATCTTCAGAGAGGTGTGCGTACGGTGCTTTCACTTGCACCGTCATATCTCAGTGTACTTGACTTTGATCAGCCCGGACAGGTGGTAGATGCACTTATGAGGCTTGGGTTTGATGAAGTGCGGGAAACAGCAGAAGGTGCAGCATTAGTCACAGAAGAGTATCAAAAGCTACTTAAAAGTGGACAGATGACAAACATCATCTCTACTTGTTGTCCAAGTATTAATGATTTGATCGAGAAATATTATCCATCATTAGTCCCGATGATGGCTCCTGTTGTATCTCCGATGATTGCACATGGACGTCTGATTAAGCAGATGTATGGACCAGATGTGAAAGTCGTCTTTCTGGGACCTTGTATTGCTAAAAAAGCAGAAGCAGTTGGAGATGAGCGGGTAGAGGGAGCAATTAATGCCATTTTGACATTTGAAGAGGTTATCCGTTGGTGGAGAGAAGAAGGTATCAGGGTTGAGGAATGCGAAGACAAGCCGATGGGTAATCCGGATCCGGGGGTGAACCGGTTGTATCCAATAGGCGGAGGTGTGATTACCTCCGTGTTGACAGGAGGACCGGAAGATCATTATAAGAAATTTCATGCAGAGGGAATTAAGACATGTATGGAATTGCTGGATGAACTGACACGTGGAGAGGTAAAAGGCGGATTTTTTGAACTAAATGTATGTAAAGGTGGATGTGTAAAAGGACCGGCTGCTGAGCGGTGGAAGCGTTCTATGCTAAAAGCAAGGCTGGATCTGGAGCATCAGGTGAAATATACGGAAGAAGCTGTGCATATAGAACATGAGCCAATTCTTCTGGATAAGGTATTTGAAGATCGTTACATCCAGGATAATCAGCCAACAGAACGAGAGCTTACAGAAGTGCTTCGCGCTATGGGAAAATATACAAGACAGGATGAACTGAATTGCGGAGCGTGTGGATATGCTACCTGCAGAGCCAAAGCAGAAGCTGTATATCAGGGCAAGGCAGAGATCAGTATGTGTCTGCCACACGCAGTGGCACAGGCTGAATCCATGTCGAATCTGGTGATGGACGCGACACCGAACATGGTCTTGATTGTTGATCGGGATATGCATATAAGGGAATGTAATAAAAGAATGCTGGATAAGCTGGGAATTTCCCGAGAAGAGGCACTGGAGCGATATATTTTTGAATTTATTGAGGTTGAAGATATTGAACAGGTGCTGGAAGATAAAAAATCCATTTTAAGGAAACGAATTCAGTTAGAAACACTTGATGTTATTGCTAAAGAAACGATTGTGTATATAGAGTCGGTGGATTCGGCATTGGTTGTCTATCAGGATGTGAGCAAAGAGGAAAAGGCGAGAGAACAGCACATGAATCTGAAGATGGAGACGATTGATATCGCGCAGAAGGTCATTGATAAGCAGATGATGGTAGCACAGGAAATTGCCGGACTGCTGGGAGAGACTACAGCAGAGACCAAAGTGACGCTTTCTAAGTTGAGAGATTCGATTCTGGATGATAGAGAGGATTAAGATGAGTGTAAGTGTAGATATTTGCTGGAAAAGTTTTAACAAGAATCGTGAAGAATTGTGTGGAGATAAAGTCGAAGTACTGAAAACAGAAGATTCCAGTATTATTATTCTTGCAGATGGTATGGGAAGTGGAGTAAAAGCGAATATTCTTGCAACGCTGACATCAAAGATCCTGGGCACGATGTTCCGGGAGGGCGCAGAGATTGATGCATGTGTTGAGACGATTGCCCGTACACTGCCTATCTGTAAAGAACGGGAAGTAGCATATGCTACATTCAGTATCCTGCAGATTTTTCGAGATGGAGAAGCCTATCTGGTAGAATATGATAATCCAAAATGCGTGTTTATACGCAACAAAGAAATAATAAACTATCCTTATCAGGAACGAGTGATTGAAGGAAAGAAGATTCGTGAGTATCGATTTCATGTAGAACTCAATGATTGTTTCGTACTGATGAGTGATGGGGCAATCTGGGCCGGCGAAGAAGAAACTATGAACTATAACTGGGAGTGGGATGACATGGCAGCTTATACGCTAAAATGTACGAACGAGACATTGTCGGCAGCAAGACTGGCAGCTATGCTCAGCCAGGTGTGTTACGACCTGTATGGACAGAAGCCGGGAGATGATACAACCGTTGCAGTAACCAGAGTTATCCGCAGACAGGTGGTCAATATCTTCACAGGTCCACCGTCCAGAAAGGAAGATGATGAGCGGGTTGTACATGATTTTATGAAGCAGGAAGGCAAGAAAGTTATTTGTGGCGGTACCAGTGCCAATGTGGCATCTCGTGTATTAAAACGGGAGATCGTAACGCTGGTCAAGCATGCAGATCCAAAGATTCCGCCAATGGCAACAATGGAAGGTCTGGATCTGGTAACGGAAGGCGTATTGACCATAGGAAGTGCGCTGGATCTCCTGCACCGCTATGAAAATGATGATTTTGATGAAGCATTTTTTGATGCACTGGATGCAGAGAACGGTGCAGCCAAACTTGCAAGGCTGTTGATCGAAGAGTGTACGGATCTGAATCTTTTTGTAGGAAGAGCACTGAATCCTGCACACCAGAATTCCAATCTGCCATTCGATCTCAGCGTGCGTATGAATCTGGTAGAACAGCTGAAGGATTGTGCAGAGCGGATGGGTAAGCATGTGACAGTGAAGTATTATTAGACTGTATTGAAAAAGAATTATTAAAAGTAGTAAAATGGCAGGTGATATTATGAAGGTCGAAGAAGTTATAAGTGAGGTTGCAAAACTTTGCAGAAACTTTCATGCTAAAGAAGTGATTTTATATGGATCAAGAGCAAAAGGGACTGCGAGAGAGCGAAGTGATATAGATATCGCGGTCACGGGAGTAAAGAATTTTGATATACTTGAGGAAAAGATAGAAGAATTGCCGACATTGTATAGTGTTGATTTGTTGAATATGGATACTTGTAGAAATGATTTGTTAAAGGAGGATATCAGACAGTATGGACGAGAAATTTAACAGACGTTTTGTGTCTTTTACTAAATCCCTGGATGCATTGGCAGAAGCCAGGGAAAGAGACCTTTCAGACTCTTTTGTGCTGAGCGGGACCAGTGCTAAATTCAGTATAACATTTGATCTGGCATGGAAAGTAATGAAAGATATATTAATACATTGATTTATTCTATGATTTCAAAAATGTGGTAAATGAATTAATGTTATAAAATAGAGGGAATGAGTATGATAGCTTTTGGTTATGAAAAAGATAATGATGAAGAAAAACTGATGAAATTGAGTGAAACTACGTTACAATGCAACAACGAAGAACTGGATAGAATTATAGATTTTCTAAATCGGATTAAGAATACAAATTATGAAGCAGGAGATCATTATCACTACAGAGATTTTAATAAGAAGTGGACTTCAGAAGAATCGGATTTTATTATTTTTTTAGAAGAAGATGTAGAAAGTTCGAGATAAACATATTTAATAGTAGATATGTTATATTTGACATTTTACTCTGACTTTGCTAAAATACTCACCTGTGAACAAAAATTCTAAGAATTTAATATGATAGAGCGTTGATTTTCAATGCTACGGTTGGACATCCATAATCCATAATTCGGGTTATGGATGTTTTGATGTATGGTGGAATAATATTGACAGTGGAAAATCGGAAAGGAGAAGTATGGAGAACGAATTATTTGAACAGACATCAGTGCCGAAAGCTTATATGAAGCTTGCGTTTCCCGTGGTAATGAGTATGATGGTTTCGCTGGTTTATAATATGGTGGATACATATTTTATCGCATTGACAGGAGTGCAGGAACTGGTGGCGGGAGTGTCGTTGGCGGCACCGATATTTACGATGATGATTGCGTTTGGAGATATCTTTGGACTTGGTGGAAGTTCGGTAATCTCCCGGCTGTTTGGACAGAAGAGAAATATGGATGCGAAGAGAGTCAGTGCATTCTGTGTCTGGGGATCGATTGTATTTGGCATCTGTGTGACGATCATACTGTTATTGTTCCGGCCGCAGATTCTTCGGGTATTGGGAGCAAATGATGTGACAATGCAGTATGCCAGTGGATATTATACATGGATTGCGATAGGAGCAGTGTTTATCATATTTGGACTTGTGCCGACCAATATTCTCCGCACGGAAGGACTGGCTGCACAGGCAATGCTTGGTTCTATTATCGGTTCTATCGTGAATATTATTCTTGATCCGGTATTTATCTTTGGATTGAAACAAGGGGCGGCAGGAGCTGCAATCGCAACGGTGCTTGGCAATATGGCAGCGGATCTTTATTATATGTATGCGATGATGAAAAAGGCAAACCGTTTGTCAGTGGCAATTACGGAGACCAGAATTTCCGGGCATATGATAGGTAACATTCTGTTAATTGGCATTCCGGCATCAATTACAAATCTCATGCAGAGCTTTATGGTCATGCTGACGAATCATTTCCTGCTGGAGTACGGAACGGACAAAGTCGCAGCCATGGGAATTGCATTAAAAGCCAATATGCTCACGGCTCTGATACTGGTCGGATTTGCATTTGGCGGTCAGCCGCTTGTAGGATATAATTATGGCGCAAAAAACGAAAAAAGATTAAAAGAAATATTAAAGTTTGCATATTTGTTTGAGATGGGAACCGGACTTGGATTTGCAGTACTTGTCAGTATCTTTGCACCTACAGTTATCCGAGTATTTATGAATGATCCGGGGATTGTAAATAATGGAGCTATGATGCTTCGGTATCAGCAGTTCGGTATGATGTTCATGGCAGTAACGCTGGTATCAACCTGTGTCTGCCAGTCTGTGGGAAATGCGTCGGGAGCACTTGTGCTGTCGATCAGCAGACAGGGCGTAGTTTATGCCATGACGATTGTTGTTCTGTCCAAAATATTTGGATATACAGGAGTGCTGGCGGCACAGGCATGTGCAGATGTGCTGACGGCGGTGATGGCCGGACTTATTATCAGGCATATCTTTTTCCGACATAAAGATCATAACGTATAATACAAAAATCATGCCTGTCACAGCAGAGAAGCTGGCAGGCATGATTGAAGATGCGATCGCAGGCAGGCTGGATTAATTAGCGTTCGACTTTTACTTTTTTTAATTCTACGCAGGATCTGTTATAGGTCAGTGACAGGATTATCTGAGTGATTCCGACTACGAGGATTGCCAGGACACCTGTGTGGAAGAACAGATGTGACAGCATGGTGAGAAGAAGCAGGAAACTAAGACATTTACTTGTAAATGAAAAAGCTTTATACGCGCTCTGGTAAATGACTTCTTTTTCAGCTTCGTCACAGCTTTCCAACCATTGCTGCTGGAATTTCATAGAAGATACATCCCCTTTCTTTTCTGGATGTGTCTTCTGCAGCAGCTTTATATAGCGCGCCTGCATAATACCGTCATAGAAGACGCAGATTAAAAATGTGAGGCAGGCACCGAGTGCGATGCTGTGGTGCAGATAATCCATAGAATAACCAAATGCTAATAGTACGATGCCGCCTATATATGACAGCAGGTTGCTGGTCATCAGCATGGCACCGGTCTTTTCTTCTTTATAATCTAATTCGTCAAATTCTTCGTCATCAGCATTCGCGAGACTGTTGCAGATGTTCTTTAATCTGGAATAATAGATTTCCTGCAATATAATTGAAAGTACAGTGATCAGAAGCAGTCCCGGAAAGATCATATTCTGAATACCTGAGATTAATTTTTGCGCAGCCTGATTGAACGAATTCCCGTTGTTAATCGAGAGCAATACAGCTGCTGAAGCACCCAATATAGCACCGACGATGGCACCGGCAGCCATTTTTAATGTCAGTTTGCTAAGACTGGTTGTTTTTAGGTTATCTTTATTTTTCATGGGTTTCATCCTCCTCATATTCAAATATATCTTCAACTTTTACATTACAGATCATTGCAAGCTTTAATGCCAGTGTTACAGAGGGCGAGTAGTCTCCGCGTTCGATTAGACTGATGGTCTGTCTGGATACTCCGGCAAGTTTTCCAAGCTCTGTCTGGTTCATGCCTAATTTGGATCTGTGTTCTTTTAAGCGGTTCAGTAACGGCAATCTAAGCTCCTCCTTTATGATAAAATGACAATTTTATTTGTCAAAAATAGGATAGCATTGACAACTATCTTTGTCAATATGTTTTGACAACTTTTCTTGTCATTATAAACTATGCATATTATTTGATATGTGTGAAAACTATGTTATACTTATCAAAACAATACTTTGAAATCAAGGAGGTGCAGCCATGAGGTTTGAGGATGAGAAGGATTATATCATGCGTATGATCAAAGAAATGGTCAGTGTGCTGTTTTCTATTTTGCTCGGCAAGCAATATGTATCCGTGGATGAAGAGAGGAAGAATGGATATGAAGTGTCGGGGACAGATTTGAATGATCTGCTGGATATGATCGACAATGGACAGATTAATGAGGCGGAGAATCTCATGCTGGATGACATTGATTACAGTGATAAAAAGGAACTGGCGGCAGCGTTGCTATTCTATCAATATCTCTCTGAAAAGAAGAAAGATTTTCTGTGGGATCATGATTATTCGGACGAAGAAATCCTGGATGGTGCGAAACAGATATTGCAAAAAGCGGGATATGGGAATATCGTAAAGATTATGGAATAGAATTATATATGATTGAGAGGCAGTATGATGAACGAAAGAAATTACAGTAAAGTACCAGTATTTGAGAATGGAATGGCGCAGCCGGTATTTCCATTTACGGATGGAAAGACAGGTGCAGATTATAATCCGGAGACTTCGAGTATTGTGAGATATGCGGTATATGTGGAGTCTGATTATGATATGGACGGAGATGGAAAGCGCGACCTGGTCAAAGCGGTTGTACAGGTTCCAAGAAGTGCGGTGGAGGGAAATTACAAAGCTGCAACATTATTTGAAGCCCGTCCGTACTGTGCAGGTGTGAATGAAGATGGATATCCTCATATGAAAGAAGTGGCAGAAAAGGAATACCGCTATTTTGATTTTGCAGACCTTGAGCGAGAGGTTCCGGCACGTGTTCCAACTGGAAGTATCAGTGCGATGGAGCTTGCCCTTCAAGCTGATCCGTCAGACTGGTATTATCCGGATAAAGGTAATAACGATAGCATGGTCTATAGCAATTTGGACACTTTTAATTATTACCTTGTTCGTGGCTTTGCAGTTGTGCTGTGTGGTGGATTTGGTACGCTTGGTTCAGATGGATTCAACTATGTGGGATCCGATTATGAGAGAGATGCATTCAAATTCGTAGTAGAATGGCTGCATGGAGACCGCGTGGCATATGCGGACCGTGAGGGAACGATCCAGACGAAAGCAGACTGGTCGAATGGCAATGTTGCAATGACCGGAAGATCTTATGCGGGAACTATGCCATTTGCGGTGGCAACAACAGGAGTAGAAGGTTTGAAGACGATCATTCCAATCGCAGGAATTGCAGACTGGTATTCCCAGCAGAATATGCAGGGAGCACAGCGTTACTGGCCGAAAGAAGTATTGAATAGTTTTCTCGCTTACTACTGTTCCAGCCGTTATCATGACGAATCATTATCTGAAAAACAGCTTGATGATATGGCAGCATTTCACCATGAACTTAGTCTTCGACAGTTAAAGTGTGGATTTGACTACGATGAGGAATTCTGGGGAAGCGGTAATTACTGCCTGAATGCAGATAAGATCCGATGCACCGCATTGATCGTGCATGGACTGAATGATGAAAATGTGTCTACCAAGCAGTTTGAAATGATGTACAAGTCCTTTGAAAAGGCAGGTCGGAATGTGAAGCTGTTGCTGCATCAGGGTGCGCATATTACACCGACTATGTCAAACAGGGAATATGGAATCCTGGTGGATGGACAATTTTATGATGACATTGTTAACAAATGGATTTCTTATTATCTGTATGATGTGGATAATCATGCAGAGGATATGCCGGCAGTATTGGTACAGACGAATTACGATCAGAAGAAATGGGAGACGGCAGAGTCCTGGGAGACGGCATATGCCATGAATCTTGCATGTGAAGAGACGGGAACGACTGTCATCGATACAGATTGGGAAGCAGCAGGTGTCAGTGCCGAGAACTTTGATGAGCGGATGGCATTGCAGTCCGGCAATATGAACAGACGATATATGACTTCTGCTTTTGAGGAAGCAGTAACCATACAGGGAACCGTGTGCGTGAAGCTTAAAGCGGCATTAAAAGACGGCGACGCAGAGCATGACTTCCATCCGGAGAATAGAAATGATGTGGATACATTGACCATGAAGCTTGGCGATTCCAGCATTTCCGGAAAGATGGACGATGTGGAGGTTGCATTGCTGCTCTGTGATGTATGTGATGAGAAGTTTGACAGCATCCAGAGTGTGGATCCGGAAAGAAATACAATTCCGGTAGAAAAAGTGAAAGCAGGTGGCGTGATTAACGGCGGAGATCTTCCGGCATTTGATGAAGTTGAATTTGCCACTGTACATAAGAACTATCGTGTGATCACTCGTGCGTTTGCAGACCTCTGTAATCCGGAAGCCGGTTATGATCCGGTAACAGCAACGAACAGTATCGAGCTGAAAAAGGGCGAATATCATGACTATCACATCTATATGAATGCGACCAGATACACAGTCGAGCCAGGACACAGACTTGCGCTTGTAATTGCAACCGAAGATCCGGTGAATTGTCTGATCCATAAGACCTATGCGGTTGAGATAGAGAATGCTTCAGTAGAAGCGAAAGTACCGGTGACAAAGGATACAGATGATAGGCTGATCAAAGCAGACGAATAAAGAGAAAGATAAGGGCGTGTAAAAATGAAGAATCATTTTTACACGCCTTTTTATTACGGTTATCTCAACTGTGCAATTGTCTCGAAGAATGCCGGATAGGACACATCCACGCACTGGCTGTCTCCGATTACGGTATCCCCTTCAGCAACCAGTCCTGCAATGGCAAATGCCATAGCAATCCGGTGATCTAGATGACTGTTGATATGTGCACCTTTTAATGCGCCGGTGCCTTCGATGATCATACCGTCATCGGTCGGAGTGACGGTGCCGCCCATTGCCCGGAGGTTTTGGACTACGGTGTCGATGCGGTTGGTCTCTTTGACTTTCAGCTCAGCAGCATCCCGGATGATGGTAGTGCCTTCGGCAAAGGCAGCCATGATGGCGATCACTGGGATCTCGTCGATCAGTGTCGGGATGATGCTTCCTTCTACGACGGTTGCCTTGAGCGGTGAATAACGCACGAGAAGGTCAGCGGTCGGTTCGCCGCCGGCAGAAGTCTCGTTTAGATAAGTAATATCAGCCCCCATAGCTTCGCAGACCTTTAAGATACCGGCGCGGGTAGGATTGATACCTACATTTTTGACCAGGATCTCGGAACCCGGTACCAGAAGTCCGGCTGCGATAAAGTATGCGGCGGATGAAATGTCACCCGGAACCTGGATCTTCTGTGCATAAAGCTCTTCGCATGGGGTGATGGATGCAGTAGCAGTTCCGTCTGCGTGTGTCTCGGATGCAATATTGGCACCGAAGCCTGTTAACATCAGCTCTGTGTGATTACGCGACAGCACCGGTTCTGTGACAGCGGTTATGTCATCTGTGTATAATCCAGCCAACAGGATCGCGGATTTGACCTGCGCAGAAGCAACTTTGGAATGATAATGGATACTGTGAAGAGTGCCCGGTTCGATGCGGAGCGGTGCACAGTTATTTCCATTGATACTTGTAATCTTTGCCCCCATGGAATTCAGCGGATCCATGATACGTGCCATTGGTCTGGAATTTAAGGAGTCATCACCAGAAAGGATGCTGGTGAAATCCTGTCCTGCCAGAATACCGGAGATCAGTCGGGTGGTCGTACCGCTGTTGCCAGTGTCCAGTGTGGAATCCGGTGCAGACAGACCGTGCAGACCTTTGCCGTGTACAAGGATCCGTTCCGGTGTATTCTCAATCTCGATGCCCATTTTGCGGAAACAGCTGATCGTTGACAGACAGTCTGCTCCCTGCAAGAAATTTGTAATCTCTGTGGTGCCTTTGGCAAGTGCTCCGAACATCACAGAACGGTGGGAGATGGATTTGTCTCCCGGTATGATAACGCTCCCTTTTAATCCGGTTGAAGGAGCAGTAATCGTTGCTTCTTTCATAGTATGCTATCCTTTCTGCTGAGTATATATGATCTGTGCCTTAACGTACGTATACCACATAACGGTGCTTCTGAAGCAGTGCGGCTGCCCGTGAAGAGGAATCCTCATCGTAGAATTCGATGCGAAGTACGCCTTCTTCAAACTCCCTGTTATGGATGATTCCGATATTTTTAATACTGATATTATTGGATGCAAGGATGGTTGCGATCGTAGCGATTCCACCGGCTTCATCAATAATATCACAGTATACGGCAAATACTTTTTTAATCGGACCGGATGAGCGGTTCGGAATCGAATTGCGGTAATTTCTGGAGCTGTCAAACCACTGGTAAATGCCCTGCTCGTCTTCGTCTTCTATAATAGAAGCAATCTGTTTCAGCTCATCCATATATGCGTCCAGGATATTGAGAATATTGTCTTTGTTCTTCAGGCAGATATGCTGCCACATAGTCGGTGAGGAAGAAGCGATGCGAGTGATGTCCTTGAATCCTCCAGCGGCCAGCAGCTTCATCAGTTCGTCTTTTGTGTCTGCCTGCTTCACGTAGTTGACCAGAGAGGATGCGATAATATGTGGAAGGTGACTGATCGTACCTGTTACATAGTCATGCGTCTCGCAGTCCAACTCAATTGGCAGTGCTTTCAGACTTTCAATGAGAGTAGTGTATGCATCCACTTTTTCACGGCTGACTTCTTTTGTCGGAGTCAGCACAAAGTAAGCATTCTCCAGTAACATTGCCTTGGAATTTGGGTAGCCGCTTTTTTCGGAGCCAGCCATCGGGTGTCCGCCGATAAAGTTCGCATCCATGCCAAGGCGGTGTACCTCTTTGTGAATGCCGGTTTTCACGCTTCCTACATCAGTAAGAATCGTATCTTTATCAAGAAATGGCTTCACCTGAGGCAGGTAAGCATTATTATAAGAGACAGGTGCACACAGGAAAATGTATCCGCAATTCCGAAAATTCTCATCAATAGTAGTCGCGGCTACATCAATCAGAGATTCCTGAGTAGCCAGTGCCAGAGTCTCCTTATTCTTGTCAAATGCAACAATCTGATAATCCGGATAGTACTGGCGTATTGCCTTTGCGAGTGAGCCTCCGATCAGGCCAAGTCCGATAAATCCAATCTTTTTCTTCATATGTATAAACCACCTTTCTGCGAAAGGCACCAATGCATCATGAAACTAGTGCATTGACCTTTCGCTATCTAATCTGTTTTCCTTCTGATATTATCTTTTTATAAGACTGAC
>NZ_QSDM01000017.1:0-62935 GCF_003464045.1 Dorea sp. AM58-8
GGTTTACCACAAAAGCAAAATGCCCGTAGAGCCTATAAAATAAGGCTTTGCGGACATTTAAGAAGATATAAAAAGATAGTCAAAAAGACATATATAATTTATATAAAAGAGAAGTATGGATTTGACGCAGCGATTAAGAAACTGACCTGTGAGACATACAATTCTGGTCCGGTGCCAGATTTTTCGCCTTCACCGACTGGAAATGTGTTTGTGAAAATGAATTATCATGGAGAAGATTTCTCGGTTGTTATTTCCGGAGAGAATACGAATACGGATGGAATTGACAATTATCAGCTTAAAAAGATTGCCACAGCATTGAAACAGGAGCTGTATGAAATTACGGGATTTCATGCAGATGGTGTATATGTGAGTTATGGAGAATATGGATCGACAAATGAAGAAAAGAATGGAATGATTCATACATTTTATGACGGAGAGAATTTAGCAGAAATTCTGCAAAATGAATCTTCTAGAGCAGTTATATCCTATGTGAATCATCCGGTGGATCAGATTCCTGTATCGGAAGTGAGCTGGAAGACTGGTGTGGATACCATGTTGCTGGTAGATTATGAGAGTCAGGAAGCGTATCAGTCAGTCTGCCAGCCATATTATAATCTGACTGGATGGCCGATTGAGAATGGTATTGAAGATCAGCTGTATCTGGTGAATGGGTATCGCGTTGTAAATGCGGGCGAAGATAGTTATATGAAATGTGAGAAGAAAATTCAGGATGATATCATTTTAATTACCGAGAAGCCTGAAGAACGAGTTGATCTTGAAAAGTCTGTGTTGGATTCACCGGATAACTGGAACGGAAATGGTTTTATTGATGCGAAACAGGTGGCTGACGCGTATGATGTTGAGACGGGATCTGCAAAAGTATATGTGTATTTTCCAGTGAGAAAATTAAACACAAAAGATGTAGACCGTGCACAGTTGGTTAAACAGTATCAGTATCAGGGCAGGACTTGCTATGATAATATAATCAGCAGAGTGACTGATGATGGAAGATATATCCATGGCATTGTCTACACGAGAGATGAGTTGGAGATAAAAATATCAGTGTTTGTAGATCAAAAATAAAAGTAAAGGACAGAGCTCTGAAAATCTCTCTCAGGTTCTGTCCTTAATCATTCATGACATGTTTTATATGCACAAAAATTGAAACAGTCTTACAGCTTGATATTCTTGAACAGTGATCCAAGGCTTGTTCCAATCTCTTCTGCTTTCGGGATCTCTACCTTTTCTACAATCTCTTCTTCCTCCGGTTTTTCTTCCAGTGCTTTCATGCTGAGACTGATCTTGCCATCTTTGACGCCGATGACTTTAACCTGAACCTCGTCACCTTTCTTCAGTACGTCGCCGACAGATTTGACGCGTTTGCTGCTGATCTGGGAGATGTGTACCAGACCGGACAGACCATTTTCCAGACGGATGAATGCACCGTAGTTCTGAATGCTTTCTACGACACCTGACATAACGCTTCCTGTCTGAATAGCAGCGATCTGCGCTTCACGCTCTTTCTGTTCTTCTTCCTTCAGAATCTCGCGGGCTGAGAGTACCAGACGGTTCTCTGCTTCATTTACATCAATAACGATGACATCTAATTCTTTCAGAAGATAATCTTCCAGATTCTCAATGTAAGAGAGGGACATTCTGGAAGCAGGGATGAATCCGCGCAGCCCTTCGACCATGGCAATTGCACCGCCATTTACAATACCTTCGATCTTAATATGAAGGCGGGTCTTGTTGTCCATATAACCTTTGACTACGTTCCATGGATTGGCATCGTCAAAGTGTGCCTCATAGTCAGCCATACTTTCGGCCTGTGTTGCTTCGTTCTGCATAATTTCTTCGCTCATAATGTTCTGTCCTTTCCTCACTGCGTAGCAGCTTTCTCAATCAATTAGTAATATTATATCATAGAGATAACTACAGTTCAAAAGAAAATACGAAGATATGTGAAAATGCGGTTGACGAAAGCTAAAAAAAATGGCAATCTAGATAATAGAGGAATATATTCCAGGGAGATGTATGTATGAATAACAAAACAAAACAAACATATGTAATTGGACATAAGAATCCGGACACAGATTCTATATGTTCAGCAATTGCTTATGCACATCTGAAGAAAGAGATTACCGGAGAGAGGTATTCTGCCAGAAGAGCAGGACAGATTAACGAGGAGACACAGTATGTACTGAAGCGTTTTCAGATGCGGGCACCTAAGCTTTTACCAGACGTTAAGCTACAGCTGCAGGATGCAGAGATCAATAAGATTGAGGGCTGTGGACCGAATGTATCAATTAAGCGTGCATGGGAACTGCTGAAGAAGCAGAAGATGAAGACACTGCCGATTTTAGAGAACGATGAGCTGCTTGGTATTATCACAGCAGGAGATATCGCAAGCTCTTATATGGATATTTATGATAATACGATCCTGGCAGGGGCTAAGACACAGTATAGTAATATCATTGACACCTTGGACGGAACACTGATCACGGGAGATCCGGAAAAATATTTTACAAAAGGTAAGGTATCCATTGGAGCTTCCAGTCCGGATCTGATGACAGAATTTATCGCACCGGACGATTTGGTAATCTTGGGGAACCGTTATGAATCACATTCCTGTGCGATTGATATTAATGTCAATTGTATCATCGTGTGCCAGAATGCAGTGGTATCAGAGGTATTGGTACGGAGAGCAGAGTCACAGGGAATTGTGATCATCCAGACACCGTATGACACATTCAATGTAGCGAGATTGATCAATCAGAGTATTCCGGTGAAGCATTTTATGACACCGAAGGATCAACTGTGTAAGTTCTACATAGATGATTATATTGATGATATTCGTGAAGTAATCACGAAGCGTACATTCCGAGAGTTCCCAATTCTGAATAAGCAGGGCAAGCTGCAAGGATTCGTATCCAGACGTCGTGTCATGAATGTAAGTAAGAAGCAGGTGATCCTCGTAGATCATAATGAGAGATCGCAGGCAGTAGATGGACTGGAAGAAGCAGAGATTATGGAGATCATCGATCACCACAGATTGGGGAATATTGAGACTGCAGGTCCAGTATATTTCCGGAATCAGCCAGTAGGATGCACGGCTACGATTGTTTATCAGATGTATCAGGAGCATGGAGTAGAGATTACACCACAGTATGCAGGTATTCTGTGTTCAGCGATTATTTCCGATACATTGATGTTCCGTTCTCCGACTTGTACAGCAATCGATATCTCTACCGCAGAGCATCTGGCTCGGATCGCAGATGTTAATATGGAAGAACTGTCGGCAGCGATGTTTAAGGCAGGAAGCAATCTGGAAGGAAAGACTCCGAAAGAACTCTTCTACAGAGATTTCAAACAGTTCCGTGTAGGAGATATGCAGTTTGGCGTTGGTCAGATTAATTCTATGGATGCAGAAGAGATTAAGAAGATGAAGGAGATGCTGAAGGATTATCTGCAGAAAGCATTGAGAGACAATCGTGTAGATATGATATTCTTTATGCTGACTAATATTATGACAGAATCTTCTGAGATTCTGTGCTGTGGACAGAATGCAAAGCAGATAGTGATCGAAGCTTTTGACCTTCCGGAGGATTCAGAAGAGATCATACTTAAGAAAGTGGTGTCCAGAAAGAAGCAGGTCGTACCGCTTTTGATGTCTACATTGCAGCATTAAGACAACATTGGGAGAGCAGGATGACGAAAGAAACATGGAAAGCAGGTAACATGATTTACCCTTTGCCGGCCGTTATGGTTAGTGCGGCAGACAAAGAAGGCAATCAGAATATTATTACGATAGCATGGACCGGAACTGTGTGCACGAATCCGGCGATGTTATATATTTCCGTCAGACCGGAACGATACACCTATCATATGATCAAAGAGACGGGTGAATTTGTGGTGAACCTTACGACGAAGGATCTGGTCTATGCGACAGACTGGTGCGGCGTGAAGTCTGGCAGGGATGTAGATAAGTGGAAAGAGATGAAACTGACACCGGAGAAAGCAGAGAAGCTTGCATATGCACCGATGATTAAGGAGAGTCCGGTGAATATCGAGTGTAAGGTGACAGAGATCAAAGAACTTGGAAGTCATCATATGTTTCTGGCGGAAGTGCAGGCAGTGCATGTGGATCAGGCATATATGACAGAGACTGGCAAGTTTGAACTGAATAAGACAGGACTGGTTGCATATTCTCATGGTACTTATCTGGAGACTGGGAAACCAATCGGCACATTTGGTTACAGCGTGCATAAAAATAAAAAGAATACTAAGAATAAAAAGAAGAAAAAATAATAAAAGACGTTTGCGTGACTATCGTTCATGCAAACGTCTTTTTATCTTGTATTATCGGTTCTCCAAAGGCTTTACCTTTATTCGGTAGATTCGCTTTAACAGCAGTGCAGACAGGATTACGGAAACGATCTCTGCAATCGGGATAGCCCACCATACCATATGTAATCCGAACAGCTTAGCAAAGATAAATGCGACCGGAAGGATGACGAATAACTGTCTGGCAGCAGATACGAGCAAGCTGTAGACGCCATTTCCCAGTGCCTGGAATACAGATCCGGCTACAATACAGAATCCAGCGAACAGGAAACTGAGAGAAATAATCCGCAGTGCCGGTTCTCCAATGGACAGCATATGTTCGGAAGCATTGAACAGCGCTTTCATCAGGAAGCCTGGAATGGTCTGGAAAATGATCAGACCGATTACCATAATCCCAATCGCGATCAGGATACTCATGCGGATTGTGTCGGTAATACGTTTTTTATGTCCGGCACCGTAATTGTATGCGATGATCGGGATCATTCCATTATTCATACCGAATACCGGCATGAAGATAAAGCTCTGCAGTTTGAAATATACACCATATACGGTTGCGGCAGTAGAAGAGAACATCAGCAGGATCTTATTCATACCAAATGTGGTGATAGATCCGATCGACTGCATGATGATTGATGGTACGCCGACGCGGTAAATGGCTGATATGGTCTGCTTACAAGGACGGAAGCTTCTCATGTTAATGCTGATTTCGCGGTTCTTCTTTATATTGAAGTAGAAAGAGAGAAGAACAGCGATGACCTGACCGATTATAGTGGCAATTGCAGCTCCGGCAACTTCCAGTCTGGGCAGACCGAACAGTCCGAAGATCAGAATCGGATCCAGAATAATATTAATGATCGCGCCGAGTCCCTGAGTGATCATGTTGTAAATGGTCTTGCCTGTGGACTGCAGCAGTCTCTCAAATGTAATCTGCATGAAGATACCGACAGACATGACACAGATGATAGTCATGTACTGTGTACCGTATTTGACGATCAGCGGGTCGCTGGTCTGCGCTGAGAAGAATGCATGCGAACAGGTAATGCCGATCACAGCGAATACGATACAGCTTATGATGCCGAGAAAGATACCGTTGCGGGCAGCGCGGTTGGCGCCCTTGAAATTCTTCTCGCCTAAGTTCCTTGACAGCAATGCATTGATACCGACTCCGGTTCCGGATGCCACTGAGATCATCAGAGTCTGGATCGGAAATGCCAGTGATACAGCTGTAAGAGCTTCTTCACACAACTTGGCAACGAACATGCTGTCTACAATGTTATACAGAGCCTGCACGAGCATGGAGATCATCATCGGCAGGGACATAGAAATAAGTAGTTTGGGAATAGGCATGATGCCCATTTTGTTTTCTGTTTGTACTGTCTGACTCACGAGTACTCTTCCTTTCTTAACTATAAAAATATGTGAATATTTTACCGGGGTTATCCGGTCTGTAACAAAGCGTACAGCGGCAATTATAACATTTTCATATATATAATGCAATGTGCAACATACCCTATTTGGCATTTTCATATGATAAATAAGGAAAATGTGTGAGGTATGGAAACAGATTATGAGAATGAATGGAAAAAAAGATGGTGTGCTGATGGCGTGTTACGCCTGTTTACTGTTGATTGGCGGATTATTAACATGGTTGGAATATGACTATAATGCAGTAAAAATGGAGGATGTGCGAGATGCATGTGGCTATGTCAGCGCATCAGCGACGCCTGTTGAAGCACCAAAGATTGCGCTTACATTTGACGATGGTCCAAGCGCTGCGTGGACCCCAGTTCTGTTGGATGGGCTGAAAGAGAGGGGGGTGAAAGCAACCTTCTTTTTAATAGGAGAAAATGCAGATAAAAATCCGGAGATTGTGAAACGCATGGCCGAGGAGGGACATCTGATCGGCAATCATACTTATCATCATGTGGAACTTACAAAGGTATCGGAAAATGAAGCACGATTGGAACTTGCAGATACCAGTGCTGTAATTGTCAGGATCACAGGAAAAGAGCCGGAGTATATGCGTCCGCCGTTTGGTGCATGGCAGCGAAAACTAGAACAGGAGATCGAGATGCTTCCTGTGCTTTGGACCATTGATCCACTGGACTGGACGACGGAGAATCAAGATGAGATCGTAAATAAAGTAGTGACGGAGGCAGAAGAAAATGATATTATTCTATTGCATGACTGTTATAAAAGTTCGGTAGAAGCCGGCCTCCGGATCGTAGATATTCTTCAGGAGGAAGGCTTTGTGTTTGTAACGGTAGATGAATTACTATTGAACTGATGAAATGAAAAGGTTAAGAATACAAAAGAGAGTTGAAAGGACAGATTTGAGATGGATTTATTTGAATATGTAAGAGAAAAGAATCTGGAGAAGGAAGCACCGCTGGCGTCACGGCTTCGCCCGACGACGCTGGAAGAGGTGGTAGGACAGCAGCATATTATAGGAAAGGATAAGCTTTTATATCGGGCTATTAAGGCGGACAAGCTGAGCTCCATTATCTTCTATGGACCGCCGGGAACTGGTAAGACGACGCTTGCTAAAGTGATCGCACATACGACCAGCGCGGAATTTAGGCAGATCAATGCCACGGTTGCAGGTAAAAAGGACATGGAGGATGTAATAAAGAAAGCGCAGGATCTGAAAGGAATGTATCAGAAGAAGACGATCCTTTTCGTAGATGAGATTCACCGCTTTAACAAAGGGCAACAGGATTATCTGCTTCCGTTTGTGGAGGACGGTACGATCATACTGATCGGAGCAACGACTGAGAATCCGTATTTTGAGGTGAACAGTGCGTTGATTTCCAGATCCAGTATCTTTGAACTGAAACCGCTGAGTAAGGAAGATATTAAAAAGCTTTTGGAGCGTGCGGTATATGATGTCGAAAAAGGTATGGGAAGCTACGGCGCAGTGATCGATGAAGAGGCACTCGATTTTCTGGCAGATGTGGCAGGCGGTGATGCGAGAAGTGCACTGAATGCGGTAGAGCTTGGAATCCTTACTACGGAACGGAGCACGGATGACAAGATCCATATTACAATCGATGTGGCTGCTGAATGTATTCAGAAACGAGTCATGAATTATGATAAAACCGGAGACAATCATTACGATACCATTTCTGCATTTATCAAAAGCATGCGTGGCTCAGATCCGGATGCGGCAGTATATTATCTTGCTAAGATGCTTTATGCCGGCGAGGATATTAAGTTTATTGCCAGACGTATTATGATCTGTGCGGCAGAAGATGTGGGTAATGCAGATCCGATGGCGCTCACTGTGGCAGTCTCGGCATCACAGGCAATTGAGCGGATCGGTATGCCTGAGGCACAGATCATTTTGTCTCAGGCAGCAATCTACGTGGCAACTGCACCAAAGAGCAATTCTGCGGTCAATGCGATTTTTGAGGCAATGGATAATGTTAAGAAAATGAAGACCACAGTGCCGTCATATCTCCAGGACGCCCATTACGGCGGTGCGGCTAATATGGGACGGGGCATCGGTTATAAATACGCACATGATTATCCGAATCATTATGTGGAACAGCAATATCTTCCGGATGAGATCAAGGATGAGAAATTTTACCATCCAAGTGATAACGGACATGAGAAAGATATCAAAGAATGGATGAATTTTCTAAAAAATGTATAAACGGTGTTGACAAATGAAACACCTGGTGATAGATTAATAACTGTAAAGATTAGCACTCGAAAGAAGCGAGTGCTAATAAGCTGAAAGGAGGAAGCCAGATGCAGGCAAGAGAAGAGTTAAGCGAAAGAAAGCTTACGATATTGCATGCGATTATCCAGACATATCTGGAGACAGGTGAGCCGGTAGGTTCCAGAACGATTTCCAAGTATTCGGATCTGAACTTGAGCTCAGCGACCATTCGTAATGAGATGGCCGACCTGGAAGAACTGGGTTACATCCTGCAGCCACACACATCTGCCGGAAGGATTCCATCAGATAAAGGATACCGTTTATATGTGGATATGCTGATGGAAGAGAAAGAGCAGGAGCTCAACGATATGCAGGAGCAGATGCTTGAGAAAGCCGACAAGATGGATCAGTTATTGAGTCAGGCAGCAAAGGTTCTGGCGAATAACACGAATTATGCGACGATGGTTTCCGCACCAGTGAATAATGCGAATAAGATTAAGTTCATTCAGTTATCCAATGTGGATGAAGAACAGTTACTTGCAGTTATTGTACTGGGAGGTAACGTGATCAAGAACAAGATCATTACCATGGATGAGCAGCTCAGTAATGAGAACCTGCTGAAGCTTAACATGCTTCTTAATACGAGTCTGAATGGTATGTCTATTGAAGAGATTAATCTTGGACTGATCGCCAGACTGAAGGAGCAGGCAGGTATTCACAGCGCAGTAGTCAGTGATGTGTTGGATGCAGTCGCAGATGCCATTCAGGTAGATGACGGTATGCATATTTACACCAGCGGCGCGACCAACATTTTCCGTTATCCGGAGTTATCCGATAAACAGAGCGCGCAGGAGATCATCAGTGCTTTTGAAGAGAAGCAGCAGTTATCCGAATTGGTGACACAGACACTGGCACAGGAAGACAACACAGGTATTCAGGTATACATCGGTGATGAGACGCCTGTACAGACAATGAAGGACTGCAGTGTTGTGACAGCTACATACGAGCTGGGAGAAGGAATGAAAGGTACGATTGGTATCATCGGACCAAAGCGTATGGATTATGAACATGTATTAAAATCGCTGAAGAAGCTGCAGAGCGAATTGGATGCGATTTTCCATAAATCAGAATAGAAGAGAAAGGTGGTATACCATTGGAGAAAGAAAAAGATATTAATCATACAGAAAAGACTCAGGAAGAGATGGTAAAGGAAGCTGTAGAAGAAGCTAAGAAGGCTGCTTCGGAAGCAGAAGCTGAGAAGCCTGAGGCTGAAGCCGAAGAACAGGAAAGTTCAGAGGAAGCAGCGAAACAGGCAGAAGCCGATAAGGAAGAAGCTTCAGAAGGAAAGAAGGGAAAGCTTTTCGGTAAGAAGAAAAAAGACAAAAAGGACGAGAAGATTGAAGAGCTGACAGACAGACTCACTCGTCAGATGGCAGAGTTTGATAACTTTCGTAAGCGTACAGAAAAGGAAAAGTCCCAGATGTACGAGATTGGTGCGAAAGATATCATAGAGAAGATCCTCCCGGTTGTTGATAACTTCGAAAGAGGTCTTGCAGCAGTGGCAGAGGATGACAAAGAAGATCCATTTGTTCAGGGAATGGATAAGATTTACAAACAGTTGATGACCACCCTGGATGGTATCGGTGTGAAACCGATCGAAGCAGTTGGTCAGGAATTTAACCCGGATTTCCACAATGCAGTGATGCATGAGGAGAATGAAGAAGCCGGTGAGAATACGATCACCGAAGAATTCCAGAAGGGTTATATGTATCGTGACTCCGTAGTGAGACACAGTATGGTAAAGGTTGCAAATTAAGGAGGAAATAGACATGGGAAAAATTATTGGTATTGATTTAGGTACAACAAACAGTTGTGTAGCTGTTATGGAAGGTGGTCAGCCGACCGTTATCGCTAATACAGAAGGAGCAAGAACGACACCATCTGTTGTAGCATTTACAAAGACAGGCGAGCGTCTGGTAGGTGAGCCTGCAAAGCGTCAGGCAGTAACTAATGCAGAGAAGACAATCTCTTCTATCAAGAGAGAGATGGGTACAGATTATAAAGTAACGATTGATGACAAGAAATATTCTCCACAGGAGATTTCAGCAATGATCCTTCAGAAGCTGAAAGCTGATGCAGAAGGATACCTTGGTGAAAAGGTTACAGAGGCAGTTATCACTGTTCCTGCTTATTTCAACGATGCTCAGCGTCAGGCTACTAAGGATGCAGGTAAGATCGCAGGACTTGATGTAAAACGTATTATCAATGAGCCTACAGCAGCAGCACTTGCTTATGGTCTTGACAATGAGAGAGAGCAGAAGATCATGGTATATGACCTTGGTGGTGGTACATTCGATGTATCCGTGATCGAGATCGGTGACGGCGTTATCGAAGTACTGTCTACAGCTGGTAACAACAGACTTGGTGGAGATGACTTTGACCAGAAGATTACAGATTATATGCTTTCTGAGTTCAAGAAACAGGAAGGCGTAGATCTTTCTACAGATAAGATGGCACTGCAGAGACTGAAAGAAGCAGCTGAGAAAGCTAAGAAAGAACTTTCTTCTGCAACAACAACGAATATCAACCTTCCATTCATCACTGCAACAAGTGAAGGACCGAAGCATTTTGATATGAACCTTACAAGAGCTAAATTCGATGAATTAACTCACGATCTGGTAGAGAAGACAGCTGAGCCTGTAACAAGAGCTCTGGCAGATGCTGGTATCACGGCTTCTGAACTTGGTCAGGTACTGCTGGTTGGTGGATCTACACGTATCCCGGCTGTACAGGACAAAGTAAGACAGATGACAGGCAAAGAGCCTAGCAAATCCCTGAATCCTGATGAGTGTGTAGCACTTGGTGCTTCCGTACAGGGTGGTAAGCTTGCAGGAGATGCCGGCGCAGGTGATATCCTTCTTCTTGATGTTACTCCACTTTCACTGTCTATCGAGACAATGGGCGGTGTGGCTACAAGACTGATCGAGAGAAATACTACAATTCCTACTAAGAAGAGCCAGATCTTCTCTACAGCAGCTGATAATCAGACAGCTGTAGATATCAACGTAGTACAGGGCGAGAGACAGTTCGCAAGAGATAACAAATCCCTTGGACAGTTCCGTCTGGATGGTATTCCGCCGGCAAGACGTGGTGTACCACAGATCGAAGTTACATTTGATATCGATGCCAACGGTATTGTAAATGTATCCGCTAAGGATCTTGGAACAGGTAAGGAACAGCATATTACAATCACAGCTGGTTCTAATATGTCTGATGATGAGATCGATAAGGCTGTAAAGGAAGCAGCAGAGTTCGAAGCTCAGGACAAGAAACGTAAAGAAGCAATCGATGCTAAGAATGATGCAGACGCTATGGTATTCCAGACAGAGAAAGCTATGGATGAAGTTGGCGACAAGATCGATGCAGCAGACAAGGCTGCTGTTGAGGCAGATTGCAAAGCACTGAAAGAGCTTCTTGAGAAAGTAAATATGGATGATATCTCCGATGCACAGGTTGCAGAGATCAACGCTGGCAAAGAGAAACTGATGCAGAGTGCACAGAAGCTGTTTGCTAAGGTATATGAGCAGTCACAGGGTGCACAGGGCGCAGGTCCTAACCCAGGAGCAGGAGCAGGCGCAGGTCCGAATCCGGGACCTGCTCCGGAAGGATTTGACGGAGATGACGTTGTAGACGGAGATTATAAAGAGGTATAATCCTTGAGTGACCAGGGAACTGGTACTAAGGTGGTTCTGCTGGACCGGTGGAGGTGACGAAACCGGTCTGGCAGATTTCTTTGTATAAAAATATTTATGTAAAAACTGCATGTTTTGAATTAAGGAGAAGTGGTTATGGCGGAGAAACGCGACTATTATGAGGTGCTTGGAGTCAGCAAGGATGTTGATGATGCAACTCTGAAGAAAGCATACAGAAAGGTTGCTAAGAAATACCATCCGGATATGAATCCGGGAGACAAGGAAGCTGAGAAGAAGTTCAAAGAAGCTTCGGAGGCATATGCTGTACTTAGTGACCCAGAGAAGAGAAGACAGTATGATCAGTTCGGTCATGCGGCATTTGAAGGCGGCGCAGGTGGTGCCGGCGGATATGGTGGATTTGATTTTAATGGTGCTGATTTTAGCGATATATTCGGAGATATATTTGGAGATCTGTTTGGCGGCAGCCGCAGAGGCGGCGGTCGTGCAAATCAGGGGCCAATGAAAGGTATGAACATTCGTAAAGCAGTGCGCATCACCTTTGAAGAGGCTGTGTTTGGATGTGAAAAAGAGATTGATGTAGTATTGAAAGATCCTTGTACCAAGTGTAATGGTACCGGAGCTAAGCCGGGTACTTCACCAGAGACCTGTAGCAAATGTGGCGGCAAAGGTCAGGTTGTCTATACACAGCAGTCATTGTTTGGTATGGTACAGAATGTACAGACTTGTCCGGACTGTGGCGGAACCGGTAAGATTATCCGTGAGAAGTGTCCGGATTGTGGAGGTACGGGATATACATCCAGCAGAAAGAAGATTTCGGTATCGATTCCTGCAGGTATTGATAATGGTCAGAGTGTACGTATTCGCGAAAAGGGTGAACCAGGTGTAAATGGTGGACCGAGAGGAGATCTGCTGGTAGAGGTGGCTGTATCCAGACATCCAATCTTCCAGAGACAGGATATGCATATCTTCTCTACCGTACCGATTTCCTTTGCACAGGCAGCACTTGGCGGTGATGTGAAGATTAAGACGGTAGACGGGGATGTTATTTATACGGTTAAGCCAGGCACAAAAACGGATACGAAGATTCGATTAAAAGGCAAAGGTGTACCGTCTGTACGTAATTCTCAGATCCGTGGAGATCACTACGTAACGCTGGTAATCCAGACACCGGAGAAGCTGAGTGCAGAGGCGAAAGAGGCACTGCGCAGGTTTGATGAACTGTCCGGTAATTCACTGAATCAGGATCTGAATGACAAGAAGCACAAAGCGAAGAAAAGTTTCAAAGAAAAAGTAAAAGAAGCATTTGAAGATTAACAGATTTGTGCATAGGGGGATATATGATCTTACTCAGTAAAGAAGAAATAGAAAAGCTGATTGATCCAAATGAAATGATGGATCAGATTGAAGAGGCATATCGCTTGTATGGAGAGAATCAATTCTTCATGCCGCCTCGTCCGGTGATTGAACATGATAATAAGTCGTTGATTTATATGCCATGTTATACGGATGATGTGATTGGCACCAAGATTCTGACGATATTTCCGGAGAATTCAAAGCTTGGACTTCCGTCTATTGATGGCGTAATCCTGCTGAATAATGCTGTGACAGGTGCTCCGGAAGCATTGCTTGACGGACAGTCTGTGACTGCCTGGAGGACAGGTGCAGTTGGCGGTGTGGGTATCCGTCATCTGTCACGTAAGGATTGTCATACAGTAGGCATCATAGGAGCAGGAGTGCAGGGATTCCATCTGGCATTATATGCATGCGCAGCCAGAGATATCCATACCGTATACATTTACAATCACAGTGACAGAGATCTTACAGATTTTATTGCAAGATTGGAGAAAGCGATTGATAATCCGAATACAAAAGTGGTATGGTGTAAGAAGACAGAAGAACTGGTGAAACACAGTGATATTATCTGTACCGCTACACCATCTGCGGTTCCGGTACTTCCAAATGATAAAGAATTACTGCGGGGCAAATGCATTATCGCAATCGGATCTTATACACCGGAGATGCGTGAGATTCCAGACGCGATCTGGGATCTGACAGATAAAGTGTATATAGAGCTCCCTTATGCGTGTGAGGAAAGCGGAGATCTGAGTCAGCCGATCGCGGAAGGAAGACTGACAGAAGACAGAACTGTTCTCATGAGCAATTATCTGCAGTCCGGAGCGGATGAAGAAGAGATTGCAGCAGGTACAACGTATTTCAAATCCGTTGGAATGGCACTCTTTGATATATGTGTAGCACAGAAATTATTAGCAAAGTCAAAGGAGAAACAGCAATGAAAGTAGTAGCAACAGAAAAAGCACCAAAAGCATTAGGACCATATTCTCAGGGATACGTACATGGAGGCGTACTGTATACAGCAGGACAGATTGCTATCGATCCGGCAGTGAATGATGTGACAGCCAAGACAATCGAAGAGCAGACAGAGCAGGTATGCAAGAACCTGGGTGAAGTTCTGAAAGAAGCAGGAACTGATTTTGCACATGTACTTAAGACCACTTGTTTCCTGGCTGATATGGGAGACTTTGGTGCATTTAATGAAGTATATGGTAAGTACTTTACATCCAAACCGGCAAGAAGTTGTGTCGCAGTAAAGACTCTTCCAAAGGGAGTTTTGTGTGAAGTAGAACTGATTGCAGCAGTAGAAGAGTAGGAGGAATTATCATGGCAGAACAGCAGAATGGATGCACACCATCCGATTGCGCCAGCTGTGCGCAGGGAGCTACATGTGGAAAGAAACCGGTAGATCTGCACGAACCGGCGAATCCATATTCTCATGTTAATAAAGTGATTGCTGTAGTCAGTGGCAAGGGTGGTGTCGGCAAGTCTATGGTAACCGCATCACTTGCACGTATGATGCGTGAGCAGGGATTTTCTGTAGGTATTATGGATGCAGATATTACAGGACCATCTATCCCTAAGATGTATGGTATCCATGAATCTGCAAAAGGCAGTGATGCAGGGATGTTTCCGTGTGAGGCAAAAGATGGCACCAGAATCATGTCAGTCAATCTTTTGCTGGAACATGAAGAAGATCCTGTTATCTGGCGTGGACCTGTGATCGCAGGTGTTGTGAAGCAGTTCTGGACAGATGTCATGTGGGGCGATCTGGACTATCTCTTTATTGATATGCCGCCTGGAACCGGTGATGTACCGCTGACAGTATTTCAGTCGCTTCCGGTGGATGGCGTAGTGATTGTCACATCACCACAGGATCTGGTTAGAATGATCGTGAAGAAAGCATATAATATGGCGGATGCAATGAATATTCCGGTACTTGGTATTGTAGAGAATTACAGTTATCTGAAGTGCCCGGATTGCGGTAAGAAGATTTCCGTGTTCGGAGAAAGTCATATTGATGAGATCGCGGAAGAACTCGGGGTTCCGGTAATTGGCAAGATGCCGATCGATCCGGCACTTGCGGAAGCGGTAGAGTCTGAGAAGTTCTATGAGAGCGATAATCCGTATCTTGCAGATGCAGTGAACAAATTATAATATCTGGATGTGCAGATTCTATAATTACAGATTTAGAATGATAGAAGCAGTGTGTATAGGATGTACATGCTGCTTTCTTTATATCTATGATTATAGATTAAAACTATAAGTGGGCTTGCTTATACATATTATCAATTAGACAGTCACGAGGATATATAGGATAATTAAGATGTTATATATAAGTCAATTTAGGAAAGAGAGGGTACGAAAATGACTTTATGTGATTCAAAGAAAAAACTTGCGCTGGCAGGCGCAGGCTGTGGCGTTGTAGCTGCAGTTCTTGCATTCCTCGGCAACCCGGCAAACATGGCATTCTGTATTGCCTGCTTTGTCCGTGATATGGCTGGTTCACTGGGAATGCATCAGGCGGAAGCAGTACAGTATGCGAGGCCAGAGATCATCGGACTGGTACTGGGTTCCTTTATTATCTCTGTTGCAACGAAGGAGTATCGCTCAACAGCAGGGTCATCACCGATGATTCGTTTTATCCTTGGTATGATGATTATGATCGGTTCTCTTGTATTCTTAGGATGCCCATTGCGTATGGTGATCCGTATGTCAGCAGGAGATCTGAATGCATGGGTAGCATTGATCGGATTTATTCTTGGTGTTGCTACAGGAACATTGATGTTGAAAAAAGGTACTACACTTGGACGTTCACATGAGACCAATCAGGCTAATGGATCAGTGATTTCAATTTTAATGATTGTAGTTTTGATTCTCGCACTGTGCACAAGCCTTCTGAAAAGCAGCACAGCGGGACCGGGAAGTATGCATGCACCAATCATCGCTTCATTAATCGGAGGTCTTGTGTTTGGAGCATTTGCTCAGAAATCAAGAATGTGTTTTGCTGGCGGTATCCGTGACGTGATTCTTATGAAGAATTTTGATCTTTTGACAATTATCGGAAGTCTCTTTGTAGTAATGTTGATTTTTAATGTAGCTTCAGGCAGATTTGTTCTTGGATTTGATACTCCGGGAGTGATTGCACATTCAGATCATCTGTGGAGTATCCTTGGTATGTATGTAGTTGGTTTTGCAGCAGTACTTGCCGGTGGATGCCCACTTCGTCAGCTGATTCTTGCAGGGCAGGGATCTTCTGATTCGGCCGTGACTGTGCTTGGAATGTTCATAGGTGCTGCACTGTGCCATAACCTTGGACTGGCTTCCAGTGGTACAGCAATTAATCCTGAGACTAAGAAAGTTGTTGCCGGAGCTGTAACAGCTAATGGTAAGGTGGCGGTAATTATTTGTATTATCGCATGCTTTGTGATTGCATTTACTAATAAACGCAAAATTGCAGCAATCACAAACAAATAAGTATCAATAGAATAAAAATCCGAATGAAAGGAAGGCAACCATTATGGTAGAAGTAGATGCAAGAGGATTATCCTGCCCAGAGCCAATCATGCTGACAGCAGAGGCGCTGTCAAGTGCAAACGGACCGGTTAAGGTACTCGTAAGCGAGCCACATCAGAAGACGAATGTTGAGAAGCTCGCCAAGGATCGTGGCAAGAAGACATCGGTTACAGAAGACGGTACAGACTTTGTGATTATAATTGAATAAGGTATAATGAAATGGAGCAGTTCTGGGAAAAACAGGGCTGCTTCTTTCTTATCTGTGTGACCTTACATTTATCTTACATTTGCGGTTTCAGGAGGAATTGTATTGTAACCTGTGGTAAAATATGCGGATAAGGAGGAATGTGGAAATGTATCGAATCCTGATTATAGAAGATGATTTTACGATGGCAGAGGCCATGAAAAAACAGATTGAATCATGGGGCAATGAAGTGCGTCTGGTATCGGATTTTCAGAATGTGATTCATGAATTTATAGAATATGATCCACACATGGTGCTGATTGATATTATGCTTCCGTTTTTTAACGGTTATCACTGGTGTAGCGAGATACGGAAGATTTCCAATATTCCGGTAATTTTCATTTCTTCAGCATCTGATAATATGAATATTATTATGGCAATGAATATGGGGGCAGATGATTTTATTCCGAAGCCGGTGGATCTGAATGTGATGATCGCAAAGATCCAGGCGGTACTCCGAAGAACCTATGACAGAAGTAATCAGGTGCCGGTGCTGGAATGCGGAGGAGCAGTATTGAATCTGAATGATACGACGCTGAATTGGAATGATCAGAAGATTGAACTGACGCGGAACGAATTTCGTATTTTGAAGACCTTGATGGAGAATCGAGGCAAGATTGTCAGCAGAGATACGCTTATGACAAGGCTTTGGGAAGATGACTGTTATGTAGAAGAGAATACTTTGACTGTAAATGTAACCAGACTTCGTAAGAAATTAGAACAGGCGGGACTGAAAGATTTTATCACGACCAGAGTGGGACACGGATATCTGATTGAATTGCCGGAGGAACATGAGTGATGATGAAAAAGGAACGGATAGGAGAACTGCTGAGATGGTATATGCGCGAGCATAAGCGGGGAATCTGGCTGGTTATATTGCTGGGTGCAATCTATGGGAGTGTGTTTTATCTGTATAATGTTCCGGTGGAAGCGGTGGCGTATGGAACGGTACTTGGTGTGACCTTTCTTCTGGTTATGAATGTGTTATGGTTCTGGAAGTTCTGCAGAAAGCACCAGAAGAGAATGGAATTGCTACCAGGAATTGAGTATGCATACCGGGATATGCCGGAGGCAGATACCTTGGCAGAAAAAGATTACCGGCAGATGGTTATGGATCTTGGAAAGAGTTGCTATGAACACCTTATGGAATTGGAGAATCAGGAGCAGGAGAGCAAAGAGTATTATACAATCTGGGTACATCAGATTAAGACGCCGATCGCTGTGATGCGGATGATTCTTCAGGAGGAAGATACCAGACAGAACAGAGAACTTTTGGCAGAGCTGTTTCGGATTGAACAATATGCGGAAATGGCACTGTCCTACATTCGTCTGGAAAGCAGTGAGTCGGATTTTGTAATAAAAGAATATAATCTGGATGATATCATACGACAGGCAATCCGCAGGTATGCACCACAGTTTATTCGGAGAAAATTGCATCTGGTGTACGAGTCGACAGAAGTAAAAGTATTGACGGATGAAAAGTGGCTGTTATTTATTTTAGAGCAGATCATTTCCAATGCGGTGAAATATACACCATCGGGAACTATTACGATCCGGGTGACAGAAGATAAAAAACTGTCGGTGGAGGATACAGGGATTGGCATTGCACCAGAGGATCTGCCGAGAATATTTGAAAAAGGTTTTACCGGATATAATGGAAGAAATGATAAAAAGGCGACAGGGCTGGGACTGAATCTTTGCCGAAAAGCGGCCGAACATCTGAATATCGGGATCGCAGTTGAGTCAAAGCCAGGAGTTGGCAGCTGTTTTACATTGGATCTGAAAGAACGTCAGTTTAATATTGAATGATCGGATAGCGTCTTTCAAAAATGTCACATGAGATGGTCATATTGTCACCGGAATCGATGTCTGACAGAGCAGGGCAGGTCTATACTGATAGCAGAACAGAAAAGGAGGTTATAGATAATGACTATTTTAGAAGTATCATGTCTGAAAAAAGTATATACGACTCGTCTGGGTGGCAATCAGGTACAGGCTCTGGCGGATGTGTCATTTTCGGTAGAAGAAGGAGAATACGTGGCAATCATGGGAGAGTCCGGATCTGGTAAGAGTACGCTGCTGAATATTCTGGCAGCATTGGATCGCCCGACAGGTGGAAGAGTGAAACTGGATGGAAAAGATATAGGGCTGATCCGAGACAAGGAGATTACAAAGTTCCGCAGAGAAAATCTTGGCTTTGTATTTCAGGATTTTAATCTGCTCGATACGTTCAGCCTGAGGGATAACATTTTTCTTCCGTTGGTATTATCCAGAAAAAGCGTGAAGGAGATGAACAGCCGCCTGCTTCCGATTGCGCAGAAGCTTGGTATCCGAGAGCTGTTGGATAAGTATCCATATGAAGTGTCAGGTGGTCAGAAACAGCGTGTGGCTGTAGCACGGGCGCTGATCACAGATCCCAAACTGATTCTTGCAGATGAACCGACCGGAGCTCTGGACTCCAGATCAGCAGATGATCTTCTGCGTCTGTTTGGAGAAGTGAACGAAGAAGGTCAGACGATCCTTATGGTGACACATTCCGCAAGAGCAGCCAGCAGAGCAGGAAGAGTATTGTTTATTAAGGATGGAAGAGTTTTTCATCAGATCTACCGTGGTGACAGTACAGATGAGCAGATGTATCAGAAGATTTCGAATACACTAACATTGCTCGCGACAGGTGGTGAGATGTGATGAAAAAAGGATTTTATGTGAGACTGGCTGCAAATAACATCCGAAAAAACAGTAAACTTTATATTCCGTATATATTTACCTGTGTGCTGTCGGTAGTTATGTTCTATGTGATGATGTCTTTAAGCCTGGATCCTGCGGTGAAAAAGATGTTTGCAGGGGGGACGCTGAGCCTGATCATGAGGTATGGAACCGTGATTGTAGGTATCTTTGTATTTGCGTTTTTAATGTATTCTAATGGCTTCCTGATGAAACGGAGACAGCGGGAATTTGGAATATTTAATATCCTTGGAATGGAAAAACAGCATCTGGGACATGTGCTTTTTCTGGAAACTATGATGGTGGCAGCGGGAAGTGTAGTGCTTGGTATTCTTTTTGGTGTTCTTTTCAGTAAGATTATGTTTCTGATGCTCTGTAAAATAATCGGACAGAAAAATGTATTTGGCTTTTTCATTTCAAGTAAAGCAATACTTGTTACCGCATTTTTATTTGCGGTGATACATTTCTTAATCTATCTGAAAAGCAGAAGGAAGATTCGTATTTCTCAGCCGATTGAATTGCTACGTGGCAGCAGCGCAGGAGAACGAGAGCCCAAGAGTAAATGGATTCTGGCAATTCTGGGAGCTGCAGCATTAATTGAAGGATACTATCTGGCATTGTCAGCGAAAGGAACCATAGATTCTATAAAGCTATTTTTTGTAGCAGTTATTCTGGTTATTCTTGCAACCTATCTTCTATTTATTGCAGGCAGTATTGTGATTCTTAAAATGCTCAGAAAAAACCGCAGATTCTACTATAAACCGGAGCATTTCATCAGCGTTTCAGGAATGATGTACCGGATGAAGCAGAATGCAGCGGGTCTTGCGAGTATTTGTATCCTGTCTACGATGGTATTAGTTATGTTGTCGTCTACCGGAAGTCTGATGATTGGAATGGAAGATATGGTACAGGCGCGTCATCCGAATGATTTTGGAATATATATGGATACATCTGATATGGAAAAGAATCAGGAAGTTCTTGATAAAATTAAAACACATTGCGAAGCATATCAGATCGCGGAAAAGGATACGACGGATTATCGATATTATACAGTGACTGGATGTCTGCAGAAGGATCATGTGTTGTTTGATCAGACAAAGTTTGATTATTTAAATGATAATGGCAATCTCAGGATTATGATGGTAATGCCATTGTCCGGGTATTGTGCAATGACAGGGGAAAAAGTAGAATTGTCCGGACAGGAAATGCTTCTGGGAACAGGACGTAATTCATATAAATATTCGAATATGAAACTGATGGATCAGGTGTATAAGGTCAAAGGGAAGGTTCGGCATTTCGAAGGTAATGGTCAGGTGAATTCGAATATTCGGGATTCCTTTACGGTGGTGCTTGCAGATGATACGTTTGATGCATTGTATCAGCAGATCAAGGATGCATATAGATATGATATGAAAATACATGAATATTATGGGTTTGATGTATCGCTGGACAAAGATGCACAACTTAAGCTAAAGGATTATATGTGGCAGGCGGCGCAGGATCAGGGCGCAGACAGTATAGATATCGAATGCAGAGAAACGTCCAGAAATGATTTTGTTGGACTTTATGGAGGCATGTTTATGCTTGGCATGTTCCTGGGAACCCTTTTCGTTATGGCGATGGTGCTGATCATTTATTATAAGCAGGTCTCGGAAGGCTATGAAGACCGGAGACAGTTTGAGATTATGCAGAAGGTAGGTATGTCTCAGCAGGAAGTGAAGAAAGTCATCCGTTCCCAGATCCTGATGGTGTTCTTCCTGCCATTAGTGGCAGCGGGTGTACATATGGCAGTGGCATTTCCAATGATTCAGAACCTGTTGAAAGCATTCAATATGAAGAATACAGAACTGTATAGGAATGGTACGATCGGTGTTTATCTGGGATTTGCAGTTCTTTATATACTGATCTATAGTCTGACGGCGAAAGCATATTACAGGATTGTAAAGAGGGCATAAGTACCTGGAAGATCCAGGAAAATGAGAATTGTGTATTGACGGAGCGAACATGTGTTTGTATAATAATATCAAACATACGTTCGCTTTTGCACGGATGAAACAAGCATACAGAAAGAAGAAAAAGAGGAGGAGCGAAGATGCAGATTTCAGAGAATATGTCTGTAATGGAGAAGCTGCGGATATTGACGGATGCCGCCAAGTATGATGTGGCATGTACTTCTAGCGGTACATTCAGGGGGAATGACGGTACAGGGATCGGAAGCTGTGTGCAGATGGGAATTTGTCACAGTTTTGCGGCAGACGGCAGATGTATCTCTCTGCTTAAGATCCTTTTTACCAATGAATGTATCTTTGATTGTAAGTATTGTATTAACCGGAGAAGTAATGATGTTCCGAGGGCATCTTTTACTCCAGATGAGCTCTGTGAGCTTACGATAGAATTTTATCGGAGGAATTATATTGAGGGATTATTTTTAAGCTCCGGGATACTGAAGAGTCCGGACTATACGATGGAATTGATCTGTGCGGCACTTGAGAAGCTGAGAAAAGTATATCGCTTCCAGGGCTATATCCATGTGAAGGCGATTCCCGGAGCCAGTGAGGAACTGATACAGCGGGCGGGATTTCTGGCAGACAGGATGAGTGTGAATTTGGAACTTGCTACGGCAGAAGGATTAAGAACGCTGGCACCGCATAAGACCAGAGATAAGATTCTTAAGCCTATGCGGCTGGTGCAGAATGGCAGAAGCCAGAATGCTTATGAATTAAAAGTATACCATCATGCACCGTCTTTTGTGCCGGCAGGACAGAGCACACAGATGATCGTAGGAGCGACGCCGGAGACGGATTATCAGATGCTCCATGTGGCAGAGACGTTATATCAGCGGTTTGATCTGAAACGGGTGTTTTATTCAGCATTTGTGTCAGTGAATGTGGATAAGGCACTTCCGGCTAAAACAGATCAGGGACCACCGCTTCTCAGAGAGCATCGCCTGTATCAGGCGGACTGGCTTCTCAGATATTATAAGTTTGAGGCGAAAGAACTGCTGACAGAAGAGGAACCTAATTTCAATCCGCTGTTTGATCCGAAGTGTAACTGGGCACTCAGACATCTGGAGTATTTTCCGGTGGAAGTGAACCGCGCGTCCTATGAGATGCTTCTGCGGGTGCCGGGACTTGGTTACCGGTCGGCAGGACGGATCGTCCGTGCCAGAAGACTTGGCACATTGGATTTTCAGGATTTGAAGAAGATCGGAGTGGTGTTGAAACGGGCAATGTATTTTCTGACCTGTAATGGGCGTACGATGTATCCGGTGAAGCTAGAGCAGGATTATATTGCAAGGAATCTGCTGGATACAGGAGAAAGGCTGCCACAGGAAGTGCGTGGCATGACGTATCGGCAGTTATCGTTGTTTGATGATGTGAGATTTGGCGGTGGTGTGAATGAAAAGAATTTATGTGTGTGAGAATGAAGTGACAGGACTTTTTTCAGCGCTTTACGATGCGTGGAAGTATCTTGTGCCGGACCATGGAGCAGAGTGTGGAATCCGTTTTCGCGGGCACCTGGAGCAGGAGTTGTTTTGTGAATATACAGAAGTTGAATCGAATGAGAAGAAGGCACTATCGGTGGAACGCATGATTTTATCCCATATGGGGTGGTATACGTATAAGTTGATCTATCAGGCAGCTCTTTCTGATGATCCGGACAGGGGAGATGTGATCCTTGGGACGATGCTTGCTGCCAGAGAGATTCCGGACAGCAGAAGGATCATGGATCACCTGGGGAATGCGCAGGTGGAACAGACTTTTGAACTTAGCAGAACAGTGAATAATGAGACGACCAGATGGATTGAACTGATACGTTTCCGGGAACTGGAACAGGGAATCCTATATGCCAGATTTGAACCTAAGTGCAGAGTGCTTTCCTGTGTGGCACCACATTTTGCAGAACGGTTGTCGGTTGAAAACTGGATGATACATGATGCAGTTCATGAAGAATATGCGGTGCATGAGGCTGGCAGACAGTGGATATTGGTATCCGGTGAGCATGTGGATGAAGACAGGTTCAGCTCATACTCAGCGAAGGAAGAGAAGTTCAGTGAATTGTGGAAAGAATTTACAGATGCGATCGCGATTAAGGAGAGAAAGAATCCACGATGTCAGATGGGACATCTACCGTTATGGTGCAGAAAGAATCTGGTGGAATTTGAATAACGATCCGATATAGTGTACAATGGTTCATAACAAATCGGAAAGAAAGATGGAAGTTATGGACAGACAAAAAGTAAAGATCTCAGTCCGTAATCTGGTGGAATTCATCCTTAGGAGCGGAGACATTGACAATCGAATAGCAGCTCAGGACAAGGATGCTATGCAGATGGGAGCAAAGCTTCACCGCAAGATTCAGAAACGGATGGGAGCCTCTTATCATCCGGAGGTTACGCTACGCCGGGTGGTGGAATTTGATACATTCGACATACAGGTAGAAGGTCGGGCAGATGGAATTATTGAGGAAGAACGGATATGTATCGATGAGATTAAAGGTGTGTTCAAGGATCTGGAGCGGATGGAAGAACCGGTTCCGGTACATCTGGCACAGGCGAAGTGTTATGCCTGTATTTATGCAAGAGAAAAGGAATTGGCTGAGATTGATGTGCAGATGACTTACTGTAATATGGAGACAGAGGATATTCGCAGGTTCCGTGAGTCATATAAGGCAGACGAGCTGGAAGAATGGTTTATGGATCTGATGCATCGGTATGAGAAGTGGGCAAGATTCCAGATTGAATGGCGGGAAGAACGCAATGCATCTGTGAAGCAGGTGGAGTTTCCTTATGATTACCGAAAGGGACAGCGAGAACTGGTATCGTCAGTATATCGGACGATCCTGCGAAAGAAGAAATTATTTATTCAGGCACCTACAGGTACGGGGAAGACTCTGGCAACCGTGTTTCCTGCGGTGAAGGCAGTGGGTGAAGGGCTTGGAGAAAAGATCTTTTATCTGACAGCAAAGACGATTACCAGAACGGCAGCCGCAGGTGCATTTAATACTCTGAAAGAACAGGGATTGAAGTATAAAGTGATTACGCTGACTGCAAAAGAGAAGATCTGTTTTTGCGATAAAGCGGAGTGCAATCCTGAGTACTGTTCTTATGCAAAGGGACATTTTGACCGAGTGAATGATGCAGTTTATGAATTGATCACAGGACAGGATGCAGTCACTAGAAGCGTGTTGGAAGAACAGGCGAAGAAATGGCAGGTATGTCCATTTGAACTGGGGCTTGATACTGCAATCTGGATGGATGCCGTAATCTGTGATTATAATTATGTGTTTGATCCTAACGCTCATCTGAAGCGTTTTTTTGGAGAGGGCGTAAAAGGAGAATATCTGTTTTTGATCGATGAGGCGCATAATCTTGTAGAACGCGGCAGAGAAATGTACAGTGCCAGTCTGTGCAAAGAAGAAATCTTACGGGTGAAGCGACAGGTAAAGCATATTGATATGAGACTGACAAAGCGCTTGGAAGAGTGCAATCGACAACTGTTGGAACTAAAGAGAAACTGTGATGGTGTGACAGTGCTTGACAGTGTCATGCATGTTTATCTGAAGCTGTTATCACTGATGGCGGAGATGGAACGGTTCCTGGAGGATTATAAGCAGTTTGCAGAGCGCGAGGATGTACTGAAGTTATATTTTGAAGTACGTATGTTTATTACGGTGTATGAGAAGCTGGATGAAAATTATCTGATCTATGCAGAACTTGCAAAGGATGGAGAGTTTTTCCTCCGCTTGTTTTGTGTGAATCCTGCGGTGAATCTCAAAGAATATATTGAGAAAGGGAATAGTACGATATTGTTTTCGGCTACATTACTGCCGATACAGTATTATAAAGAACTGCTCAGCACAGAGAAGGATGATTATGCAGTGTATGCGGAAACGGTATTTGAAGAAAGCCAGAGCAGATTATTGCTGGGAACGGATGTGAGTACCAGATATACCATGCGAGGCGAGACGATGTACCGACGGTATGCAGAATATCTCTATGAGATGGCATCTGCCAAAGAAGGCAATTACATGTCTTTCTTTCCATCTTATCATTTTTTGGAACAGGTATATGACGCTTTTGTAGAATTAGCAGACAGGAAACAGAGCGCATCAGAAGGAAGAGAAGAGTATAATGTCGGACAGATTGAGTGTCTGGTACAGGCACCTTATATGTCGGAAGAAGCACGGGAAATTTTTCTGGAAGGGTTTGAAGAGGAACGTGAGGGAAGTCTGATGGGATTCTGTGTTATGGGCGGAGTTTTCTCGGAAGGGATTGATCTTGCAAAAGAGCGTCTGATCGGAGCGGTGATCGTGGGAACAGGACTTCCACAGGTCTGCCTGGAGCGGGAACTCTTGAAGAATTATTTTGACGCCAGAGGTCAGAATGGTTTTGATTATGCTTATGTATATCCTGGAATGAACAAAGTACAGCAATCGGCAGGAAGAGTAATCCGAACGGAAGAAGACAGAGGAGTGATTCTTTTGCTGGATGAACGTTTTCGGGAAGCCAGATATAGAAATACCTTTCCACGAGAGTGGAAAGGTATCCGGTATTGCAATATTCATAATGTGAGAGATCAGATTCAAAGTTTCTGGTCCGGCAGTTCATTAAAGTAAGTTAAGAACTCTGTCACAGCCGGAGATACCGGAAGCTTATCGTTGTAGACAACAGCAAGTTCTCTCTGTGGCAGGGATTCTCTGGTTTCTACAATAAAGAGTTCGTCGGAATCCTCAGGTACACAGTAGTCAGGAACAAAGGCAACGCCTAATCCGATACGTGCAAGGTCGATCAGCAGGTCATTACTGCTGAGTTCTGCTTCCGGAACCAGTTCCAGCTGGTGCTGCTGAAAGAGACTGTGCAGAAATTCGCTTGTGGTGCTTTGCTTGTCCAGCATCAGAAGCGGATACTCAGAGAGCTCTGCAAGTGAAAGCTTTCGATCTTTTAACTGCGAGAAAGATTGGTTAGCTACAAATACATCCCGGAACTGTTTGATTCGTTTGATAGACCAGAGATTGTTCAGGTAAGCATTTGGATAATTCACGACGATAAAATCTGCCTGCCCGTTTTTCAGGATATCGACACAGCGGATAGAAGTTGCATTGATAACCTTGATATGCAGATTCGGGAATGCCTGATGAAACCGTTCAATATATGGCACCAGAAAATACCGACATATTGTGTCACTGGCAGCAATTCGGATCTGTCCACCGGTAGTGATGGATTCCAGAAGCTGTGATTCGCCACGGCGGATCAAGCTGATCGCCGGTTCGATGTGACGGAGCAGAATCTCGCCTTCCGGAGTCAGGCGTACCTTCTTAGTGCTGCGGATGAAGAGAGTCTGAGACAATTTTCCTTCCAGCGCTTTAATAGACTGGCTGACTGCCGATTGAGATATGTAGAGCTTTTTAGAAGCTTCTGAAAGCTTAAAGTAGTTGCTACATAGTAAAATACTTTATATAATTCATAATTAATATCCATTGCAAATTCCTCCCATTAGGAAATATTATAAGGGAAAAAGGATGGAATGACAATAAAGAATAGACAAGGAGAAATAAAATGAAGCAAACACAGAAGATTTCTGCAGTGATTATGATGTTTTTACTGATAGGTGTACTTTTGCTGACCAGTTTTCAAGTGGCAATCTATGGTGATAGTCAGTACAGATTCTATGAAAGAGAATATAAGAAGTATCAGGTGGCAGACAGTCTGAATATGACGATGGATAACATTATGGATGTGACAGACCAGATGATGGCATATCTGATCGGAAATAAGGCAGAACTTTCGGTAATTACAGATGTAGATGGTGAAACACAGGATTTCTTCAATGAACAGGACAGGTTTCATATGGGAGAAGTAAAGAATCTGTTTCTTGGAGGACTTAAGATACGTAATATTATGCTGGTGGCAGTACTGCTGATCTTGATACTGCTGGCGGCACGGAAAGCAGATATGATAAAGCTGCTTCCAAGGGCGTATTTTGTGACACTTGGCATTACTGGTGTGATAACAATAGTGTTAGGAGGACTGTTTGCTTCAGATTTTGATAAATATTTTCGCATTTTTCATGAGATATTTTTTGATAATGATCAATGGATGTTTGACCCGGCGACAGACTATATGATCCGTATGCTTCCGGAGGGATTCTTTTATGATTTCGTATTCCGGATCGGAGGATTTTTTGTAGGAAGTCTGGCAGTATTAGGGGTTGTATCTGCAGTTTGCATCTTCATGGAGAAACATAAAAAGAAAAATTAAGTGATTAGATAGACTTATAAAAGAGTTAAGTTATATTAATTTCATTAATAACATCAGGCGTGGTATGATAAGACATAGATAAGAAGGCGTCCGGCCTTACAGCAACATTTAGTAGAGAAGAACCATATGGAGGAAGTTTTATGAGTAATGTAAAACGGGTGTTTGTTGAAAAAAAGGGAGAATACGCAGTTCAGGCAAAGGGTCTGTTACATGAGATTAAGGGCTATCTTGGAATTAAGGATGTAGAAAGTGTAAGAGTCCTGATTCGCTATGACGTAGAGAACCTGTCTGATGAGACGTTTGAGAAGGCATGCAGAGGTATTTTTGCTGAGATGCCGGTAGATATTTTATGGAAAGAGAGTGTTCCGGTCATGCAGGGAGACAGTGTGTTTTCTGTAGAGTTCCTTCCGGGACAGTTTGACCAGAGAGCTGATTCGGCAGAGCAGTGTGTGCAGTTTATTAAGGAGGATGAGAAGCCGGTTATCCGTACAGCTACGACTTATATTATTCATGGAAAAGGCGATAACTGTATTTCAGCAGAAGAGTTAGAGGCAATCAAGAATCACTGCATTAATCCGGTAGATTCCAGAGAAGCAGAAGAAGAGAAGCCGGAGACGTTGATCACAAAGTTTGATGAGCCGGAGGATGTAAAGGTATTTGATGGATTCCAGACGATGGATGAAGAACATCTGAAAGCATTATATGATTCACTGGGACTTGCAATGACATTCCGTGACTTCTGCCATATTCAGAATTATTTTGCAGGAGAAGAGCACAGAGATCCGACGATGACAGAGATCCGGGTACTGGATACATACTGGTCAGATCACTGTCGTCATACAACATTCTCTACAGAATTGAAGGATGTAACTTTTGGTGATGGTGATTACAGAGAGCCGATTGAAGGTGCATATAAGCAGTATCTTGCTGATCACAGTGAGATCTTTAAGGGAAGAGAAGATAAGTTTGTCTGCCTGATGGATCTTGCACTGATGGCAATGAGAAAGTTGAAAAAAGAAGGAAAGTTACAGGATCAGGAAGAGTCTGACGAGATCAATGCCTGCAGTATTGTAGTACCTGTAACTGTTGATGGTGTAGAAGAAGAGTGGCTGGTGAATTTCAAGAATGAGACGCACAACCATCCGACAGAGATCGAGCCATTTGGTGGTGCTGCTACCTGTCTGGGAGGTGCAATCCGTGATCCGTTGTCAGGACGTACCTATGTATATCAGGCTATGCGTGTGACTGGTGCAGCGGATCCGACAGTATCTGTAAAAGAGACGATTAAGGGTAAGCTTCCGCAGAAGAAACTGGTACGTGAAGCAGCTCATGGATATAGCTCATACGGTAACCAGATCGGACTGGCAACCGGAGCAGTAAAAGAGATTTATCATCCGAATTATGTGGCTAAACGTATGGAAATCGGAGCAGTTATGGGAGCAGCACCGAGACGTGCGGTTATCCGTGAGACTTCAGATCCGGGAGATATCATCATTCTTCTTGGTGGACGTACCGGGCGTGACGGCTGTGGTGGAGCTACCGGTTCTTCTAAGGTACACACAGAAGAGTCTATCGAGACCTGCGGTGCTGAGGTACAGAAAGGTAATGCACCTACAGAGCGTAAGATTCAGAGACTGTTCCGTAGAGAAGAAGTCAGCAGTCTGATTAAAAAATGTAATGACTTTGGAGCAGGTGGCGTGTCTGTAGCAATCGGTGAACTTGCAGATGGTCTGCAGATTGATCTGGACAAGGTGCCTAAGAAATACGCAGGACTTGATGGTACTGAGATTGCAATTTCCGAATCTCAGGAGCGTATGGCAGTTGTCGTAGATCCAAAAGATGTAGATGAATTTATGGGATATGCCAGCGAAGAGAATCTGGAAGCTACTAAGGTGGCGGTTGTAACAGAAGATCCAAGACTGGTGCTTAATTGGAGAGGCAAGGATATCGTGAATCTGTCCCGTGCATTTCTGGATACCAACGGAGCACATCAGGAGACTATGGTAGCAGTAGATATTCCGAACCGTGCAGATACAATTCTCACAGATGAAGTGGAAGTGACAGATGTAAAGGAGAAATGGCTGGAGACATTAAAAGACCTGAACGTATGCTCACAGAAGGGTCTGGTAGAGATGTTCGACGGTTCCATTGGTTCTGGTTCTGTATTCATGCCTCATGGCGGCAAATATCAGCTGACAGAGACACAGGCAATGGTCGCGAAGCTTCCAGTACTGAAGGGCGACTGTGATACTGTAACGATGATGAGCTATGGATTTGATCCATATCTGTCGAGCTGGAGCCCGTTCCATGGTGCAATCTATGCAGTGACAGAGTCTGTAGCTAAGATTGTGGCAGCAGGTGGAGATTATAAGAAGATTCGTTTTACTTTCCAGGAGTACTTCCGTCGTATGACAGAAGACCCGCACAGATGGAGCCAGCCGTTTGCAGCACTGCTTGGCGCATATGATGCACAGCTTGGATTTGGACTTCCGTCTATCGGAGGTAAAGACAGTATGTCAGGTACATTTGAGGATATTGATGTACCGCCGACACTGGTATCATTTGCAGTAGATGTGGCAAAAGAAAAAGATATTATTACTCCGGAACTTAAGAAAGCGGGAAGCAAGCTGATCTGGATCAAGACTCCAAAGGCAGAGTATGATCTTCCGGATTATGAGAAACTGATGGCAGTTTACGAGAAGTTCTCGGAGGGAGTGCATACAGGTAAGGTATTATCTGCATATGTATTGGATCGTCACGGTGTAGTTCCGGCAGTTAGCAAGATGGCATTTGGTAATAGCATGGGTGTGAAGCTGTCTGACGAGATTCCGGCAGGTCAGTTATTTGCACCGGCATTTACAGATATCGTGGCTGAGGTGGAAGCTGATAAGATTGATGAACTTGGATTTGAATATGTTGAGATCGGTGAAGTGACTGCAGAGCCGAACTTTGTATATGGTAATACCATAATCACAATGAAAGAAGCAGTAGACGCATGGAAAGAGACTCTGGAAAGAGTATTTAAGACCGTATCCGGAGAAGAGACAGGAAGTGCAGTTCCGGAAGTGGGAGAAGAGAAGTCTTCTGATGGCAAACTTGGAGAAGATGGGCTGTTCCGTGCATCTAAGGTATATGTATGCGAGCATAAGATCGCACAGCCGACAGTATTCATCCCGGTATTCCCTGGAACCAACTGCGAATATGACAGTGCCAAGGCATTTGAGCGCGCCGGAGCAAAGGTGATCACCAAGGTATTCCGCAATATGGATGCGTCAGATATCCGTGATTCGGTAGAAGTATTTGAAAAAGCAATCAGTCAGTCGCAGATCATCATGTTCCCGGGCGGATTCAGTGCAGGTGATGAGCCAGATGGATCAGCCAAATTCTTTGCAACTGCATTCCAGAACGCAAAACTGAAAGAGGCAGTGCAGAAGCTTTTGAATGAGAGAGATGGTCTGGCACTTGGTATCTGTAATGGATTCCAGGCACTGATCAAGCTTGGTCTTGTACCAAACGGAGATATCGTAGGACAGGATGAGAATGCACCGACACTGACATACAATACGATTGGACGCCATATTTCCAAGATGATATATACCAAAGTGGTTACAAATAAATCTCCATGGCTTCAGAAAGCAGAGCTTGGCGGAGTATATACCAATCCTGCATCTCATGGAGAGGGACGTTTTGTCGCTAACAAAGAATGGCTTGCCAAACTCTTTGCAAATGGACAGGTAGCAACCCAGTATTGTGACCCAGAGGGTAATATTACTATGGATGAAGAGTGGAATGTTAATGGATCTTACTGCGCGATCGAGGGAATCACAAGCCCGGACGGAAGAGTGCTTGGTAAGATGGCGCATTCCGAGAGACGAGGACGTTCTGTAGCAATTAATATCTATGGTGAGCAGGATATGAAAGTATTTGAATCAGGTGTAGAGTATTTTAAATAAGTTGATTGAAATGTGTGGCAGCCCTCTGGGAAGTATATCCCGGAGGGCTGTCTGTGCGTTGATGCAAAAAATGTGGCAGATTCGAAAATAAAGCATTTATAGTTTATAGATGGTATGCGAGAATAAATAGTATAAAATAGGGACAAAAGAATTGATTATTTTTGTCTTTTTTGCAGGAAAACGGAGATTGGATTGCAAAAAAAACAAAAAACAGCAAAAAAACCTCTTGTTTTTTGATGGTTCGTAATATAATATGATATGAGAAAAATATATGCAATTAGGAGGACAAAAGAATGTCATACGTTGATGAGGTTATTGCAAAAGTTATTGAAAAGAACCCGGCACAGCCAGAGTTCCATCAGGCAGTAAAAGAAGTGTTGGAGTCACTGAAGCCAATCGTTGATGCTAACGAAGAGAAATATCGTAAAGAGGCTCTTCTCGAAAGACTTGTTGAGCCAGAGAGACAGATTCTGTTCCGTGTACCTTGGGTAGATGATAACGGACAGGTTCAGGTCAACAAGGGATTCCGTGTACAGTTTAACAGTGCAATTGGCCCATACAAGGGAGGAATCAGACTTCATCCATCAGTAAACATCGGTATTATCAAGTTCCTTGGATTCGAGCAGATTTTCAAGAACTCCCTGACAGGACTTCCGATCGGCGGAGGTAAAGGTGGTTCAGATTTCGATCCTAAGGGCAAATCTGACAGAGAGATTATGGCATTCTGCCAGAGCTTCATGACAGAGCTTTGCAAGCATATTGGAGCTGATACAGACGTACCTGCAGGAGATATCGGAACAGGTGCAAGAGAGATCGGATATATGTTCGGACAGTACAAGAGAATCCGTAACGTATACGAAGGAGTTTTGACAGGAAAAGGACTTACATACGGTGGTTCACTTGCAAGAACAGAAGCTACAGGATATGGACTTCTGTATCTGACAGAAGAACTTCTGAAAGTTAATGGTGATGATATTGCAGGCAAGACGGTTGTTGTATCTGGTGCTGGTAATGTAGCTACATACGCTATTGAAAAAGCACAGCAGCTTGGTGCTAAGGTTGTTACATGTAGTGATTCTACAGGTTGGGTATATGATCCGGACGGAATTGATGTGGCAGCACTGAAAGAGATCAAAGAAGTAAAACGTGCAAGACTGACAGAATATAAGAATTACCGTCCGAATTCAGAATATCATGAAGGACGTGGCGTATGGTCTGTTAAGTGTGATGTCGCACTTCCATGTGCTACACAGAACGAACTTCACATTGAAGATGCTAAACAGCTTGTTGCTAACGGATGCAAGATGGTTGCAGAAGGTGCTAATATGCCTACTACAATGGAAGCTACAGAGTACCTGCAGGAGAACGGAGTTATTTTCGCACCTGGTAAAGCAGCTAATGCCGGCGGTGTTGCAACATCTGCACTGGAAATGTCTCAGAACAGCGAGCGCTTGAGCTGGACATTCGAAGAAGTAGATGCTAAGCTTCAGGGAATCATGGTAAATATCTGCCACAACATGGTAGATGCTGCTGAGAGATACGGACACAAGGGCAACTACGTAGTAGGTGCTAACATTGCCGGATTTGAGAAAGTAGCAAATGCAATGCTGGCTCAGGGAATCTGCTAATTTCGATTTAGAATCACAGATTGTAATCTGATATAGAATGATGGGATGCCATAACATATAATGTGTTGTGGCATCCTTTTTCATTTTATGCTATAGTTAATTCAAGATTTTAGGATGCATGAATGAGTAAAAGGAGGCTTTTATGAAGGTATTAGTATGTAATGCGGGAAGTACCTCGCTGAAGTTTAAATTATTTGATATGCCGGAAGAGCGTGTGCTTGCAACAGGCAAGATTGAACGTGTGGGAAGTGAAGATAATGCAATCTTTCATTATCAGGACGCGGAAGAATATGCGGTGAAGTTAGAAAAGCAGTGCATTCCTACATATACAGACGGTATTCAGAAGTTCCTGGACTGTCTGTTGGATCCGGAGCACAGAGTATTAAATTCTCTGGACGAGTTGGAGAGAGTAGGATTTAAGACGGTGCTGTCGAAGGATCATTATGGAGTGCATGAGCTTACGCCAGACGTGCTGCAGGGCATGGAGGATTATATGGTGATTGCTCCGGCACATAATACACCTTATCTGAGTGCAATCCGTCAGTTTCAGAAGCTGACACCGGATGCGAAGCTTGTTGGCGTGTTTGAGACGGCATTTCATAGAACCATTCCGGCAGAACGTTATATGTATGGTATTCCTTATGAGTGGTATGAGAAATACGGTATCCGCAGACTCGGCTATCACGGGGCATCCCATGAATATATCTCTGATACAGTGGCAGAAAAATACGGATCTACAGGAAAAACCATTTCCTGTCATTTAGGTGGAAGCTGTTCTTTGTGTGCGATTGATGATGGCAGGAGCGTAGACACCAGCTTTGGAATCTCGCTGCAGGTAGGAATCAATAATTCTAACCGTTGCGGAGACATTGATCCATTTATTATTCCATTCTTACAGAAAGAAGGCATGGATCTGGATGATGTATTATACGGATTAACCAAGAACGGAGGACTGCAGGGTATCTCCGGTGTGAGCAACGATCTGCGTCTGGTAGAAGAGGCTGCGGCAGAAGGCAATGAGAGGGCAAAGCTTGCTGTTGATATATTCTGTAACGATATTGTGCGTTATATTGGCATGTACTATGCAGAGCTTGGCGGACTGGATCACCTGGTGTTTACAGCAGGTATCGGCGAGCATAATGCAACTATCCGATCTAAGGTGTGTGGCAAGCTTGCACACATGGGGATCTGGATTGATGAAGAGAAGAATCAGGCGATCGGTAACGAGGCGGCATGTATTTCTAAAGATGATTCTCCGGTGACAATAGAAGTGATTCCGGCTAATGAAGAACTGGGCGTGGCACGGAAAACATATGCCTTATAATTGCGTGAAAAGTATATAAAAATATTTTTTAAAAAAAATTTCAAAAAAGGTGTTGACATTTGCCTTAAAATAATTGTATAATAGCGAAGCAGGTTGAGGGAAACAACTTAACCTGCTGAACGAAAGGGATCTTAGCTCAGCTGGGAGAGCATCTGCCTTACAAGCAGAGGGTCACAGGTTCGAGCCCTGTAGGTCCCATTACAGCAACAAGCTGTGAGCAGTTCGATAAGAACTGAATATAGAGTATGGCGGGATAGCTCAGTTGGCTAGAGCACACGGTTCATACCCGTGGTGTCGCTGGTTCAAATCCAGTTCCCGCTACTGAAAAGAAGTTCGCGAATGTGAGCTTCTTTTTTTGTGCAATAAGCCTCCGTGTAGAAAACTTTTTTTGAAAAAGCAGAATACATATGCTATCCTTTAGGAGAACCCTGCCTGCGTATACAGCAGACAGAAACTACGAAAAATATCCAGGGAGGATGATATATATGAGAATAGGTATGGGATATGATGTCCATAAATTAGTAGAAGGAAGAGACCTGATCCTTGGCGGTGAGAAGATACCGTATGAAAAGGGACTTCTTGGTCATTCAGATGCCGATGTGCTGATCCATGCGATTATGGATGCGCTGCTTGGAGCAGCGGCACTGGGGGATATCGGGAAGCATTTCCCGGATACAGACCCGGCATATAAAGGAATCTCCAGCGTGAAGCTGTTACAGCATGTAAGAGGGCTTCTGGAAGAGCATCTCTACGTAATCGGCAATATTGATGCTACGATCATTGCGCAGCGACCAAAGATGGCACCGCATATTGAGGCAATGCGGAAAAATATTGCAGAAGCACTTGGAATTGAAGTAGACCAGATCAATATTAAGGCAACAACCGAAGAAGGGCTCGGTTTCACCGGAACTGGGGAAGGGATATCCTCCCAGGCGATTGCAGCACTGGAAAGCATCCGAGATTACAGCTATGCGGTAGATACTGGTGCAGAAAGCGGATGCCAGGGATGTGGCGGATGCCCGAAAGGAGCAAAATAGATGAAAGTTAGACATTTGGAGCAGACAGAGCATGGACTTACTAGACCGTTGTATGAAGAAGTGTTCAGTGAGGACAGTAAGCGCTTCGTAGATTATTATTATACCGAGAAAACGAAAGATAATCAGATTTATGTGGCAGAAGAGGATGGAGGAATCCAGGCAATGCTGCATCTGAATCCGTATGAACTGAATGTAAATGGCATGAAAAAGAAGGCAAATTATATCGTGGCGGTTGCGACCAGAGAGTCATATCGGGGACGTGGCTTTATGAAAGCACTGCTAGAGACGGCGTTGAAGGATATGTATCGGGAAGGTGAGAGTTTTACCTATCTGATGCCAGCGGCAGAAGCAATCTATACGCCGTATGGATTTCGTACAGTGTATGAGCAACAGTTGGAGTATTGTCCAATTGGAGAACGAGGAGAAGTACAGCTGGAAAATGGCATCACCTGTCAGGTGCGTCCGGTGGCAAATCAGGATATTCCGATGCTTGTGAATGCGGAAAATGCAGCGTTGGAAGCAGAAGGATATCAGGTATATACGCTGAAAAGCGAAATGTATTACGAGCGGCTGATGAAAGAATATGCCAGTGAGGATGCAAAGCTGATGCTGTATTATCTGAATGGACATCTAGTGGGAAACTGTCCGTATGTGCCGGAGCAGGAAGAGGAAGAAGCACCGAAGATTATGATCCGTATTACGGATGCTAAACGGATGCTGTCGTCCGTGAGTCTGCGTGAACTTACCGCGGTGTGCTTTCAGATTACGGATCCGATCATTGAAGAGAATAACCGTACGGTGGTAGTGACCGGTACGGAACATTCTGGCGTAATGCTGATGGACGGTAAAGAAGAGAACAGCGAGGGTACAGTGACGGTGGAAGCGCTGGGTGAATTATTGTTTGGAGTAAAGACAGTAAAAGAAATATGTCTGGAAGAAGGAGTCTCCATGTCGGATCGGATGAAGGAAGAAATGAAGAAGATTATACCATTGTCTAAGATTCGTCTGGACGAAGAGGTGTAGCAGAAAACAGAAGCGTGCGGAAATATTCTTTAGAAAATCTTTGGAAATTCCGAACGCTTCTTTTAAGAATGAATCCCTATACTAAAGGCGTAGATGAAACAGGAGGCTGAATTGGAATGAGTGGAATATATAATCATGTATTGATTGTGGAGGATGACAAGGAAATACGGGAAGGAATTGAGATTTATCTGAAAAGCCAGGGTTATCAGGTATATCAGGCGACGGACGGCGTGGAAGGACTGGAAGTGATTGACCAGGAAGAGATTCATCTGGCGATCGTAGATATCATGATGCCGAGGATGGATGGAATCACCATGACGGCAAAGCTGCGGGAAAAATATGACTTTCCGGTTATCTTTCTTTCTGCCAAGTCAGAAGAAGTAGATAAGATCCTGGGACTGAACATGGGAGCCGATGACTATGTGACGAAGCCATTTACCCCAATGGAACTGCTCGCCAGGGTGAACTCCCAGCTCCGCAGGTACAGCAGATTTATGGAACGACTCGGTGCAAAAGAACAGCAGGAGCATGTGTATACGGTAGGAGGTCTGGAACTTAATGAGGACACCGTGGAAGTAACGGTGGATGGCGAATCGGTGAAAATGACTCCCATCGAGTATAAGATTCTGCTGCTGTTGATGAAGAATCCGGGAAGAGTGTTTTCGGCAGATGAGATCTATGAGCGTGTCTGGAATGAAAGAGCGATCAATACGGATACAATCATGGTTCATGTCCGCAATATCCGGGAGAAGATTGAGATCAATCCAAGAGAGCCTAAATATTTGAAGGTGGTGTGGGGAGTTGGATACAAAATTGAAAAACAGGCATAAATTATTTGTGGTAATATGGGTGCTTTTTGTACTTTGCCTCAGTGTTAATCTCGATAACATGTATATGACTACGTCAGAGGCGGCAAACGATGTGGCGGCAGAAATGGTAGTAATGGCAGTGGCTGCGTGGATATTTCCGATGTTCCGATTTTTTGAGACGGGCAATGAAAAAATATTTTATGCGCCTCTTGAATTGGTAATCCTTGTTGGATCCATTGCTGTGGGAACCGGCGTGTTCGGAGGACTTCCATGGCTGATGATGCGGGAGGATGGAACTGGAAAAATGCTGTGGGGCATGGCTGTTATCGCAGCCGCTTACTGGTGTTCTGGCTGTGTACGTCAGGTTTATGTGATGGGAGTTTCGGCTTATGTGAAAGAACGGGTGCTTCTGGTGCGCTATGGGAAACAGATTCCGGGATGGTGCAGTAAGGCAATAAAAAAAGCACAAAAAGGGATAGAGAAAGTATATTGTTCCTTTGATAATATTGATTTCACCGACCGGAATAATAAAACAATATTGAAAATCGTGCTGATCAATGCGCTGATTCTGACGGTAATTACCGTATTGTGGTTCTATGGAATCGTAGCAGTTGTGATTTATTCAATCATATTATTCTTCATTTTGCGTAAGTATTTTAACGATCTGAAGGATAAATATGCATTGCTGTTAAATGCGACCAATCAGATGGCAGAAGGTAACCTGAATGTAGAAGTGACCGATGATCTGGGTGTGTTTAATCCATTTAAGAAAGAACTGGAGAAAATTCAGGATGGTTACCAGAAAGCGGTAGACAAAGAGGTGAAAAGCCAGAAGATGAAGACGGAACTGATCACGAATATGTCGCATGATCTCAAGACTCCGCTGACCGCGATTATTACTTATGTGGATCTTCTGAAACTGGAAAAGGATGAGGAGAAGCGGAAAGAGTATATCCAGATACTGGAAAAGAAATCTCTGCGCCTGAAGGTGCTGATCGAGGATCTGTTCGAGATCAGTAAAGCAACCAGCCAGACGGTAATTCTCAACAAGATGGATGTGGACGTGGTAAATCTGTTTAAACAGGTAAAGCTGGAGTTGGACAGCAGATTTGAAGAAGCAGAACTGAGCTTTCGGTGTACCTGGCCGGAGGAAAAGCTGATCTGTGAACTGGACAGTCAGAAGACGTACCGCATCTTTGAAAATCTGCTGGTGAATATTTCCAAATATGCCATGCACGGAACCAGAGTATATACGAAGGTATGCCGGGAAGACAATGAAGCTGTGATTCAGCTTCTCAATGTGTCTGCGGCAGAGATAACGGTAAAGGCAGAAGATCTGACGGAGCGTTTTGTGCGGGGGGATGTATCCCGCAATACAGAAGGCTCCGGACTTGGACTTGCGATTGCCAGAAGCTTTACCGAATTACAGCAGGGAACCTTCCATTTGACGATAGAAGGAGATATGTTTAAAGTGGAAGTCAGATTTCCACTTAAAGCGGTTAAAAATGTTGACAATTCGCCGGAATTCGCATAAGATATAATCTATATGAGAAAGACGCAGAACGAAGAGAGTAAGAAATGGCGGAACTGGCAGAGAGGGATTGTCACCGGCTGTAAGCAGTCCTGAGGGAAGTATTTCTGAAGTGCATTCGGGAGTTGGTCTGGTGAACCATTGTCTGTGGGACAATTATTAGCCGGGCACGTAAGACGCACGTTACGCGTACAGGAGTGGAGAATCAGACAGATACGAAAAGTGTCAGAAGTCAGGTTCTCTATAAGAGTGGAACCGCGGAGTTAAGCTTCGTCTCTTTTTTAAGAGACGAAGCTTTTATTTGTATCGCGACGAGTCAAAGTCCTAGCTTGCTAAGGACCTTGACGACCGCGTACAATCTCGGAATGTGCCTTTTGGCACTTTCGATGATTTACGTTCAGAACAGCATTTTGGAAGTGGCTCTGAACGGATATAATAACATGCGGACTGCTTTAGTGTGAATGAAAAGGAGAGGTTTGTATGGGAGCGTTATCCTATATACAGGAAGAGATAAATGTGATCAGGGAGAGAGATCCCGCGATCAAATCCAATATGGAAGTATTTCTTTATCCAAGTTTCAAAGTGATATTGAGTTACAGGATCGCACATAAGCTGTATCTCTGTAAGCATTATTTTCTGGCAAGATGGATTTCCCAGAGAGCTGCCAGAAAGACGGGCATTGAAATACATCCGGGAGCAACTATTGGCAAGGGGTTATTTATTGACCACGGAAGTGGTGTGATCATCGGAGAGACAGCAGAACTTGGCGACAATGTAACATTGTATCAGGGGGTAACTCTTGGCGGTACCGGCAAGGAACAGGGCAAGCGTCATCCTACGCTGAAAGATAATGTCATGGTCAGTGCCGGAGCAAAGGTGCTTGGATCATTTACCATAGGAGAGAATTCGAAGATCGGAGCAGGATCTGTGGTGCTGAATGAAGTGCCGCCGAATTGTACTGTGGTTGGTGTTCCGGGACGTATCGTGAAGATGGGTAATCTGAAGATCCCGAGAGCGGATATGGATCAGGTACATCTTCCGGATCCGGTTACCAGCGATATCAGCCAGCTGCAGCGAGATAACATTATGCTGAAAGAACGAGTCAGTGAATTGGAAAAAGAACTGAGAAAGAATAATAAAGATAAAGCAAAAAAGGAGAAGAAGAATGAGACTGTATAATACCATGAGCAAAAGAAAAGAAGAATTTGTACCGGTCGAAGAAGGTAAGGTAAGAATGTATGTCTGCGGACCAACCGTATACAACTTTATTCATATTGGCAATGCAAGACCAATGATCGTGTTCGACACCGTGCGCAGATACTTTGAATACAAAGGATATGATGTGAACTATGTATCCAACTTTACAGATGTAGATGATAAGATCATCAAGAAAGCGATCGAAGAGGGTGTTCCGGCAGAGGAGATTTCTCAGCGTTATATCGAAGAGTGCAAGAAGGATATGGATGGCATGAACATTGAGCCGGCTACTACTAATCCGCTGGCTACACAGGAAATTGACGGAATGATCGATATGATCAGCACTCTGATCGAGAAAGGCTATGCATATGAGAAGAACGGAACCGTATACTTCCGTACCAGACAGTTCAAAGATTATGGCAAATTATCTCATAAGAATCTGGATGATCTGCGTTCCGGTAATCGTGCCCTGCTGGTAAGCGGTGAGGACGAGAAGGAAGATCCGCTGGATTTCGTACTCTGGAAACCAAAGAAAGAAGGCGAGCCGTCATGGGAGTCTCCGTGGAGTGATGGACGTCCGGGATGGCATATCGAATGCTCTGTAATGTCAAAAAAATATCTGGGCGAGCAGATTGACATTCACGCTGGTGGTGAAGACCTGGTATTTCCACATCATGAGAATGAAATCGCACAGAGTGAGGCATGCAACGGCAAAGAATTTGCCAAATACTGGATGCACAATGCATTTCTGAACATTGATAACCACAAGATGAGTAAATCTCTCGGCAACTTCCGTACAGTCCGTGAGATCAGCGAGCAGTATGATCTGCAGATACTTCGCTTCTTTATGCTGAGTGCACATTACAGAAGTCCACTGAACTTCAGCGCGGAACTGATGGAGGCATCTAAGAACGGTCTGGAGCGTATTCAGAACGCGGCAGATAACCTTCGCTACATGATGGAACAGGCAAAAGAAGAATCCATGACGGATGCTGAAAAAGATAATCTGGCTAAGACAAAAGAATTCGTAACTGCATTTGAAACTGCAATGGAAGATGATTTCAACACAGCAGATGCAATCGCAGCAATCTTTGATCTTGTTAAATATGCTAATACAACAGCCACGACAGAAGGTTCAAAGGAATATGCAAAGGCACTTTATGACCTGCTTGTAAAACTTACTGATGTACTGGGACTTATTGTTGACAAGAAGGAAGAAATACTGGATGATGAGATTGAAGCACTGATCGCAGAGCGTCAGGCAGCAAGAAAAGAGAAGAACTTTGCAAGAGCCGATGAGATCCGTGATGAACTGGCGGCAAAGGGAATTGTACTTCTGGATACCAGAGAAGGAGTAAAATGGAAAAAAGCATAAAGTGGGATTTTGATACTTGTATGCAGGAGATGTTTCAGATGCAGGAGGTGGAGGCGGAGACCTATTCACCTCTTGCATTGGCATATATCGGGGACTGCATATTTGATTTAGTGATTAAGAACCTGGTACTGAACCGGGGCAATAAACAGGTGAAAAAGCTCCACAAGGAGACCAGTCAGATCGTACAGGCATCCAGTCAGTCGAAAATGATGCGTGTGCTGCAGGACGAACTGACGGAAGAGGAGCATCAGATCTATAAGCGCGGACGTAATTCCAAGACGATCAGTCCGGCAAAGAATCAGTCTGTGACAGATTACAGACGCGCCACCGGATTCGAGGCACTTATGGGGTATCTCTATCTGCAGCGCAGATATGAGAGAATGCTGGAACTGATTAAAATGGGACTGGACAGTCTGGATAACAATGAGGAGCAGTCATGAAAGAAATGAATGAGAATTATGAAGAGAGTAAGAGTCTCGTAATAGAAGGAAGAAATGCAGTGCTGGAAGCACTGCGTTCTGGCAAGCCGATGGATAAGCTGTATGTACTGGATGGATGCCAGGACGGTCCGATCCGTACAATCGTGCGTGAGGCGAAGAAGCATGATGTGATCCTGCAGTTTGTTACAAAGGAACGCCTGAATCAGCTTTCGGAGACCGGAAAGCATCAGGGTGTGATTGCACATGCGGCAGCTTATGAGTATGCGCAGGTAGAAGATATGTTGGAACTTGCAAAGAGTCGTGGCGAAGATCCGTTCATTTTCCTGTTGGATAATATTGAAGATCCCCATAATCTGGGTGCAATCATTCGTACAGCTAATCTGGCGGGAGCACACGGCGTGATCATTCCAAAGCGCAGAGCGGTAGGACTTACTGCGACAGTAGCGAGAACATCGGCAGGAGCACTGAATTATACGCCGGTTGCCCGTGTGACTAATCTGAAGAAGACAGTAGAAGAGCTGAAGAAGCAGGGACTGTGGTTCGTATGTGCAGATATGGATGGTACGGTGATGTACGACCTGGATCTGAAAGGACCGATCGGTCTTGTAATCGGCAATGAAGGCGAAGGTGTCAGCCGTTTGATGAAAGAAAATTGCGATTTTGTTGCAGGCATACCGATGAAAGGTGATATTGATTCCCTGAATGCATCGGTGGCGGCAGGTGTACTGGCTTATGAGATTGTCAGACAGAGATTGGGATAAAGACTCAGAATGAGACTTGAATTTTAATAAGAACAGGAGCAGTTATGGGCACGTCAAACTATGAGCAGCTGACAGATGAGCAGCTGATTCGCAATCTTCGAGATGGTGATAAGAAGATTATGGATTATATCATGGAAAAGTATAAAAATGTAGTGCGCAAAGAAGCGAAAGCAATGTATCTGATTGGCGGAGAGAATGATGATCTGATCCAGGAAGGGATGATCGGTCTGTTTAAAGCGGTGCGTGATTATGATACGGAGCAGGAAGTGTCCTTTGGAAGTTTTGCCAGACTGTGCATCCGAAGACAGATGTACAGCGCGGCAAAAGCTTCCGGTCGGAAGAAGCATATACCGCTTAATTCCTATGTGTCTTTTTACGAAGAAGCGGAACAGGGAGGCAGAGAGTATGTGCTGGATACTATTGAAGCGGGTGTGGAGAGCAATCCGGAGCATGCGATGATCATGCAGGAATCCATGAACCGCATCGGAGAGGAACTGGAAGAGAGTTTGAGTGATCTGGAAAGCAGAGTGCTGTATCTGCACCTTCTTGGAACGGATTATAAGACGATCGCAGGGCTTCTCAAGAAGAGCCCCAAAACCATAGATAATGCATTACAGAGAATCAAAAACAAAGCCGGGAAGATTCTGAATAAGTAAGAATCTTCCCGGCTTCTTTTCTCTAAGCTGTTGAGCGGAATCGAACCGCCGACCTCCGCCTTACCAAGGCGACGCTCTACCGACTGAGCCACAACAGCACGCATAAGATATATTTCATATGCAACGTGATTAATATACAATATAAGAGCGTAGTTTGTCAATGGTAAATTTGAAAATATTGTATTGTGGGTTAACTGGAATTATGATAAGATAAAACACATGATGAGAAAGACGATGAGGAGGAAACCCATGGGAGAAGAAGTAGTTTCAAAGAATTTTATTGAACAGGAGATAGATAAGGATCTGGCTGAAGGCAGATATACAGAGGTCTGCACCAGATTCCCGCCGGAGCCGAATGGTTATCTGCATATCGGACATGCCAAGTCTATCCTGCTTAATTCAGGGCTGGCTAAGAAGTATCATGGAACATTCCATCTTCGATTTGATGATACGAATCCAACAAAAGAAGATACTGAGTATGTAGAGTCTATTAAGACAGATGTAGAGTGGCTGGGTGCTGACTTTAAGGATCATCTGTATTTTGCGTCTGATTATTTTGATCAGATGTATGAATGTGCGGTGAAGCTGATCAAGAAGGGCAAGGCTTATGTCTGTGATCTTAGTGCTGATGAGATCCGCGAGTACCGCGGTACACTGACAGAGCCTGGTAAGAACAGCCCGTACAGAGACCGCAGTATCGAAGAGAATCTGAAGTTGTTTGAAGAAATGAAGAACGGCGCATATAAGGATGGAGAGAAGGTACTTCGTGCGAAGATCGATATGGCTTCACCGAATATCAACATGCGTGACCCTGTTATCTATCGTGTGGCACATATGCATCATCACAACACCGGTGATAAGTGGTGCATTTATCCGATGTATGACTTTGCTCACCCAATTGAGGATGCGATTGAGAAGATTACACACTCGATCTGTACACTGGAGTTTGAAGATCACAGACCGCTGTATGACTGGGTAGTAAGAGAGTGCGAGTTTGACCCGGCACCGCGTCAGATTGAGTTTGCCAAGTTATATCTGACTAATGTAGTAACCGGCAAGCGTTATATCAAGAAGCTGGTACAGGATGGCGTGGTAGACGGATGGGATGATCCAAGACTGGTATCTATTGCAGCACTGAGAAGAAGAGGATTCACACCGGAGTCACTGAAGATGTTCGTAGATCTGTGTGGTGTATCCAAGTCTCAGGGATCTGTAGATTATGCAATGCTTGAGTACTGTATCCGTGAAGATCTGAAGATGAAGCGCTCTCGTATGATGGCAGTGCTTGATCCGATCAAGCTGGTTATTGATAATTATCCGGAAGGAGAAGTAGAGTGGCTGGAAGCCGAGAACAATCTGGAGAATCCAGAGCTTGGCAAGAGAAAGATTCCATTCTGCAAGGAACTGTATATCGAGCGTGATGACTTCATGATTGAGCCACCGAAGAAATATTTCCGTCTGTTCCCAGGTAATGAAGTACGTCTGATGCAGGCATACTTTGTAAAGTGTGTAAGCTATGAGACAGATGAGAATGGCAATGTGACAGTTGTACACTGTACGTACGATCCGGAGACTAAGAGCGGAAGCGGATTTACAGGACGTAAGGTCAAAGGTACGATCCACTGGGTGGCAGCACCGTATGCAAAACAGGCAGAGGTACGTCTGTATGAGAACCTGATCGATGAAGAGAAGGGTGTGTATAATGAAGAAGACGGATCTATGAACATTAATCCGAATTCTCTGGAAGTGAGAAAGAATTGTTTTGTAGAGCCGAACTTCGGCGATGCAAAAGCATATGACAGCTTCCAGTTTGTGAGAAACGGATATTTCTGTATTGATGCAAAGGATTCTACACCGGATGCACTGGTATTTAACCGTATTGTATCTCTGAAGAGTTCTTTCAGACTGCCTAAGAAATAAGAGAATAAACAGATGAATGAACTGACTATGACATTGGCGTCCCGTAATGGGACGCCTTTGTACGAACAGATATATTTATATATTAAAGAAAATATTGTAAACGGCAAATTCGCATACCACGAGAAGCTTCCGTCTACCAGAGCGCTGGCAAAGCATCTTGAGGTGAGTCGGAGTACAGTAGATCTGGCTTATGAACAGCTTTTATCGGAAGGATATATTGAATCAGAACCTTATCGGGGTTACTATGTAGCGCAGATTGAGGGTCTGTATCAGATCAGAGAAGTGAAGAAGCGACAGATACCGGAAGTACGGGAGAAGGAAGAGACCTGTCGTTATGATTTTACGCCAAATGGTGTAGATTTGAAGAGTTTTCCTCATAATGCCTGGAGGAAACTCTCCAAGGAGATCCTGCTGGATGACGAGGTGGAGTTATTTCGCCTGGGTGATCCTCAGGGAGAATTAAGTTTTCGAAAAGTAATCTGTGATTATCTTTATCAGGCGCGTGGGGTGAAATGTGATCCCCATCAGATTATAGTAGGAGCAGGAAATGATTATCTTCTGATGATGCTGTGCTCTGTAATCGGAAGAAATCATGTGATTGCAGTAGAGAATCCGGCATATAAGCAGGCGTATCGTCTGTTTTCCAGCCAGTCATATCCGGTAGAGCCAATAGAGATGGACCGTTATGGTATGCGGGTGGATATGCTTCGGGAATCTGTAGCGGATATTGCATATGTGACGCCATCCCATCAGTATCCTACCGGTATCGTGATGCCAATGAAGCGTAGGATTGAACTGCTCGGATGGGCGAATGAATCAGAGAAGCGCTATATCATCGAGGATGATTATGACAGCGAGTTCCGATATAAGGGCAAGCCGATCCCGGCACTTCAAGGAAGCGATGCGAACGGTAAAGTGATCTATCTTGGTACATTTTCCAAATCCATTGCCCCGGCGATCCGCATGAGCTATATGGTGCTGCCGGAAGAGTTGGCGACAGTTTATCATGAAAAATGTGGATTTATCAGTTCGACGGTTTCCAAAGTAGACCAGCTTATCGTGCAGCATTTTATTGAAGAAGGATATTATGAGAGACATCTGAATAAGACGCGTGCCCTGTATAAGGGAAGACACGATGTGCTGCTCAAGGGTTTGCAGCCTTTGTCAAAGGTCTGCAAAATATTAGGGGAAAATGCAGGAGTACATTTGTTGTTGACATTTCATTCTGGAATTACAGAAAAGGAATTGATCAGACGAGCTGCAGAAGAAGGAATTAAAGTGTATGGATTATCTGATTATGTGATTGGGGAAATGCAACAGGGGGCAACGGTTTTGCTTGGATATGCAAATCTTTCAGAAGAAGAAATACGTGAATCTGTAAAAATATTGTGTAGAATATGGAGTGCATAATAAGAATCTGTTTTTGTGTGTTATAATAGTCGTACGAGAATTAATATTGAGGGAATGAGAATGAAAAATAATAAGAAGAAAATATTCAGTTGCATTTATATTGTGGTGAATATTGTTCTTATCGGTATGATTAGCTCCATCAGCTGGACGACAAAGGATTATTCTGTTAATCAGAAAAAGAATGCGCATCTTATTGGAGTTAGTTATATGACAATGAATAATGAATTCTATAAGATTATCAGTGAAGAAATCAATGCAAAGGTGGAATCAGAAGGAGATCAGTTGATACTCAGGGATCCGGCGCTGAATGCGGAACGGCAGATTGAACAGATTGAAGAGATGCTGGATAAGGGAATTGATGTATTGGTGGTGACTCCTGTAGATTGGCAGAGTCTGACCTCTGTGCTGAAACGTGCAAAAGAGCAGAATGTTTATATAGTGGTGGTTGATTCGGACGTAGAGGATGAGCGGCTGGTTGATTGTACGATAACATCGGACAATTATTCGGCAGGTGTTATTGTTGGAGAATATTTTCTGACACAATGTAATCAGGCTAAAGTGGTGGTTATGACACATAAAGTTGCCAAATCCGGACAGGACAGAGTGCGTGGATTTATTGATACGGTGAGTGGGCATGAAGGGATTACCATTGTGAAGGAGATTGACTGCGAAGGACAGTTGGAAATTGCAATGCCGAAATTGCAGCAGGTTATAGATGAGGGTGTAGATTTTGATAATGTATTTTGCCTGAACGATCTGTCCAGTATTGGTGTGGTGGCAGCTCTGGATGAGAAGCAGTTGCTGGATCAGGTTGGTGTGTATGGGATAGATGCCTCGCCAGACTCAAAATCTCTGATATATGAAGGGATGATGAAGGCATCTGCAGCACAGTACCCATCGGAAATCGGAAACGAAGCGGCAGAAGTTATTTATCGTTTGCTAGAGCATAAGAAGGTGGAAAAAAAGATACTGATTCCAGTAGAACTGGTTACGCAGGACAATGTCGAAGAATTTGAAATAGACAGATGGCAATAGCTAGGGAGATAGAATATGAATGAAAATCGTATATTGAATCATATACTCAGGGTTATGAAGAATTTGAATTTTTTGATTATTCTGTATACATCAGTAATGATATTCTGTGGATTACAGGGGTATATTCAGGAGAATACGGCAATGAATTTTCTGGCTCAGGTGAATACACTGCCGGAAGCACCGTGGAAGATTCCGGTTCTTACGATATGTTTATTCGGTTGTTGTGTATTGTTAATGAATATGGAAAATATTCAGGGAAGAGGTCTTGTCCTAAAAGTTTGTCTGGAACTGGGAATCGCTGTATGGATCAGTTCTTTTCTCGGATTTAGCTATACAGGTATGATTCTGCTTATTCTTGCTGATACGATAAGGTATATTCCGAGGACAAAAGGACAGATTCCATTTGCGGTTATCATAGGTCTGTTTTATCTGTTGATTGATTATGATCTGATCACAATTTGTCGGGATATCATACCGTTGGATGCGTATCTTGCATATTATCAGAAGGATGTTACAGCTGTTTGGCTTGGAATCAGAAATGTTGCATCTTCGTTGAATGTATTGGTATTTATTATTTATATGATCATGCTGATGCGGGTGCAGATGAATGAAAAAGAGCGTATTATGGTTTTAAATGAACGCCTAGATGCACTGTACAGTGATTTGCTGGATGCTAATGTCCAACTGGAAGAATATGCCAGAGAATCTGTGAAAATGGCTGAAACTAAGGAAAGGAATCGCTTGGCTCGTGAGATCCATGATACGATTGGCCATGCTCTGACGGGAATTATTACGGGTATTGATGCATGTATGGCACTTATGGATGTGGCGCCGGAAGTCGCAAAAAAGCAGTTGGGTGCGATTGGAGAAGTAGCAAGACAGGGAATGACAGATGTACGTCGTTCTGTACGTGCATTAAGACCGGATGCATTGGAGAAGTTTGATTTGGAGAATGCATTAAGCAGAACGATTAACGATATGTGTACAGCGACTAATGCTGAAATTGAATATCAATGTGATACCCGGTTGGATTGTTTTACAGAAGACGAAGAAGATATGATTTACAGGATTGTCCAGGAAAGCATTACAAATGCGATTCGGCATGGTCATGCTAATTATATCCGGGTGTTGATCGGATGCACAGGCGATACGTTGCAAATCAGCGTCAAAGATAACGGAATAGGCTGTAAAGATATTAAGGAAGGATTTGGACTGCATCATATGAAAGAACGACTTGAGATGCTGGGTGGAAGCCTGAGATACAATGGGAAAGAAGGATTTGAGGTTGAAGCCTGTATTCCGATTCGCCGGGGAATGGAGGAAGTGTAAATGATCAGGATTTTAATAGCGGATGACCAGGAATTAATCCGGCAGAGTCTGCAGATTGTTCTTGGATTAGAGCATGATTTTGAGGTGATTGGTACAGCAGGAAATGGGCGCGAAGTAATACGCTTTGTGAAAAAGCAGAAACCAGATGTCATATTGATGGATATCAGAATGCCGGAAATGGACGGAGTAGTATGTACGAAAGTGCTCAAAGAACAATATCCGGAGATTAAAATTGTAATCCTGACTACGTTTGATGATGATGAATATGTGTTTAATGCATTGAAGTATGGAGCCAGTGGATATCTGTTAAAAGGAGCGTCTACGCGGGAATTAGCGGAAGCAATCCGCAAAGTATATAACGGGACTGCAATGATTAACGGAGATATTGCATCAAAGGTAGTGAAACTGTTTTCCAGAATGGCTCAGACGAATCTGACTATCCAGGTGGACAAGCAGCAGACGGAAAGTTTGAAACCAATGGAAATGCAGATGGTTGCACTGATAGGAAGAGGAATGTCTAATAAAGAAATTGCTGCAAAACTCAGTTTGTCAGAAGGAACGGTAAGAAACAGTATCAGTGTGATACTGAGCAAGTTGTCGCTGAGGGATCGCACACAAGTTGCTATCTGGGCGGTTCAGACAGGTGTGGCAAATATGGAATATGGGGATGAGGTATAATGGATAAATTCAGTCGCAGAAAAAATGTGATCATTGGAGTGCTGTGTGCCATTATACTCATATTCACTACAGTGATTCAGTCAGATATGTACAAAAGAACTGCCTGGGGTACGAAGCATGTGATTACAGTTGGTGCTTTTTCAGACAGCTATTGGGAAGTACAGAATGGATATTCCTACTATATTCTGAACAATGCAATTCAGAGGTTTGAAGAACAGTATCCTAATGTGAAGGTTAGATTTGAGAGTGGCATTATGAAAGAAGACTATTCGGAGTGGCTGGCAGAGAAAATGCTGTCAGGTGATACACCAGATGTGTTTTTTGTACTGCCAGATGATTTTAACGGATTGGCAGAACTTGGTGCATTGAAAGATCTGTCGGATTTTACGGCTGGTGATTCAACATTTGATGACGGACAGTTTTATGATTCTGCTTATGCCTATGGCCAGTTGGAAGGTGTGCAATTTGCACTTCCATATGAATGTGCACCGAAGTTGATGTTTGTCAATAAGTCGATACTGGATCGGGAAGATATAGCTATGCCGGAAAAAGATTGGACCTGGAATGATTTTTATGAGATTTGTAGTAAGGTTACGAAAGACACGGATGGAGATGGAGAAATTGACCAGTTTGGAGAAGTTGGATATTCGTGGAGAGATGCTTTTACTTCCAACGGTGTAGAACTGTTCAATCAGGATGGAACACAATGTTATCTTGCCGGGGAGAATACCAAAAAAGCAGTTACATTTATGGACAGACTGGAAGAGTGCAGTGGCGGAGTCAATGTTGGAAGTCGAGATTTTGATAAAGGTAATGTGGCATTCCAGCCAATGTCATTTTCGGAGTATCGGGCATATAAGTCTTATCCTTTGAGCGTGAAAAAGTATTCTGGATTCGAATGGGAATGTATTCCTATGCCGTCGGGACCGAATGGGGATAATATCTCTTCGTTAGATACACTTATGGTCGCTATGAACAGAAATACAAAAAATGCGAAGTATGCCTGGGAATTTATGAAAATACTGACATATGATAAAGAGATACAGTCTGAAATATTTAAATACTCGGAAGGGGCATCTGTATTAAAGTCAGTTACAGATTCTGACGAGGCACCACAGGAACTCGGACAGCACATTGATGGATCTGGTATACTGGATCAGCAGATATTGAGCGATGCGATAGAAAATGCAGCAGTAGCACCTAGATTTCGAAATTATGATTACGCTGTGGCGGAAATTGATCGTGCAATTAATGAAATAATAGAAGGACAATCCAATATTGGTACGGAACTTATTATCTGGAATCGATCAATCAACAGAAAACTAAAGAACAGTGGCTGGTAATTACAATTGTTTTCGGGAATAGATGACAAATGTAACAGGAAAAGCATGACACTTGTGAGATGAACAAGTGTCATTTTTTTTATATAGTTATACCAGAAACAAAAGGAAGAAAGAAATGAGGTGTTAAGGATGAAGTACATAGTATTGGTTAGCCATGGAATGATGGCGCCGGGACTGCACAATGCATTATCAATGATTGTTGGAGAGAACAGAAAAGACATTCTTTCTACCAGTCTTGAGAATGGAATGGGGGCTGATGTTTATACTGAAAATGTCCGCAAATGTATATCCTGCATTACTCCGGAAGATGAAATTCTTTTGCTGGGAGATCTGATTGGTGGTTCTCCGCTTACCATTGCTTCTAATGTAATTGCAGAAGCAGGATTGCTGCCAAATACAGTAATCATTGGTGGGATGAATCTGCCATTGGCATTGAATGCTGCACTTATGAAAGATGCGGTTGATTTGAAGGATATGCCGGACATGATGATGCCAGAGGCAAAAGACGGAATTGCAGAATTTAAAGTAGACGTTGTAGAAGATGACGATGATATTTAAGGAGGAAGAAGAAAATGTCAGTTTCATTTATTCGTGTTGATGATCGTATGATCCATGGTCAGACTTGTACAAGATGGGCTTTGGAATATCCATGTGATGGATTAATTGCAGTTAATGATGCAGCAGCCAAGAATCCGATTCTGAAGTCTGCATATAAGAGTGCAAGTGGCAAAAAGACATTTGTATGGACGTTAGAAGAATTTAAAGCAAAATGTGAAAAGGTATTACAGAGCAAAGACAACTATTTCCTGATTACTAAAAATCCGATTGATATGGAAACAATTCTTGTAAAACAGGGATTCAAACCAGGAGTTGACACAGTGATTATCGGACCTTGCAATGACAGACCGGGAACCACAAAACTTGGAAACAATCAGTCTATTACACAGGAAGAGGCGCAGGCACTGGAAAATATTATGAATGCCGGATACAATGTGGAATTTGCATTGATCAAGGAAGAGGCAATCGGAAACTGGACAAAATTCAGAGGTCAGTTCGGATTTAAATAAGAGGAGGAAATGAGATGCAGATTAGTTGGATTCAAGCTATCCTGCTGGGATTGTTTGCATGTTTGTCAAGCATGCCTGGTATGGGTGGATCATCAATTGGTAACTATACATTAGGTCGTCCGTTGATCGGTGGTCTGGTATGTGGAATTATCCTGGGAGATATTCCGACAGGTATTATGGTTGGCTGCGCAATGCAGGTTGTATATATCTCTCTGGTTACACCGGGTGGAACAGTATCTGCTGACGTGCGTGCAGTCAGCTACATTGGTATTCCGCTTGCAATGGTTGCATTAAACAGTTATGGATTAGATGCAGCTTCTACAGAAGGTGCTGCACTGGCAACATCTTTCGGAACCATGGTTGGTACTCTGGGAACAGTACTTTTCTATGGAACAGCTACCATCAACTTGCTGTGGCAGCATATGGGATGGAAAGCAGTAGAGAAGAGAGAGTATAAGAAATTATACCTTATCGATATGGGACTTCCTTGGATTTCACATCTTGTTTGTTCATTCATCCCGACTATGATTATGTGTAAAATGGGAGCGAACGTAGTTGAATTGATCAAGACAGCTCTTCCAATGGATGGAATTGCTATGAAGACACTGTTTACTGTAGGGGCATTACTTCCTTGTGTCGGAATTGCTATCCTGCTGAAGCAGATTGTAAAGAATATAACAGATTTTGTCCCATTCCTGTTTGGATTCGTTTTAGCAGCATCTATGGGAATTAATCTGGTATCAGCAACAGTTGTTGCTTCTATGTTTGCTATTCTTACATACAGATTGAAAATGGCAACAATTAACAAACCAGCTGTAGCAGATGGTTTTGACGATGAAGAGGAGGATATCTAATCATGGAAAAGAAATTATCGAAAAAAGCCTTATTAAAATCTTTCCATAATTGGTATTATGGACACCTGACCTGTTTCTCTCAGGAGCATATGCAGACATTTGGTTACCTTTGTTCTATGCTTCCACTGGTAGAAGAACTGTATGATAATGAAGATGATAAAGCAACTGCTATGAATACATATACAGCATTCTTTAACACCGAACCACAGCTTGGTTCTGTAGTTGTAGGTATCACTGCAGGTCTGGAAGAATCACGTGCAAATGGTGCAGAAGATGTAGATGAAGAGACAATCAATGGTCTTCGTGCCGGGCTTATGGGACCTATCGCAGGTATTGGTGACTCTCTGGTAGTAGGAACAGTTATTCCGATCCTGCTTGGTATTGCCATGGGAATGTCAACAGGTGGATCACCGCTTGGAGCAATTTTCTATATTATTGTCTGGAACTTATTTGCATACTTTGGAATGAGATTCATGTATTTCAAAGGATATGAGCTTGGTGGAAAAGCAGTAGAATTTCTGATCGGAAAACAGGGTGAAGCATTAAGAGATGCAATTGGTACTCTGGGTGGTATCGTTATTGGTGCGGTATCTGCAACGTGGGTAAGTGTAACTACTTCTCTGCAGCTGTTAAATGATGCCGGTGAGCCATATCTTGTATTGCAGGATAAACTGGATGCAGTATTTCCTGGTTTACTTACAGCTGCATTTATTATTTTGTGTTGGTTTTTGATGTCTAAGAAGAGACTTTCACCAATCAAGGTAATGCTGTTGCTTGTAGTAATCGCATTTGTTGGTGTATTAGTTGGATTCTTTGATCCAAATCTTGCATATTAATTAGGAGGTAATATCATGAATGCAGATGAAAGAAAGTACTTATCGCAGGAAGTGGAAATGCAGACACAGGCTCTTCGTAAAATCGCACTCTGGAAGAACTGTGCAATCGCTGTTTCTACAATAGGAATGGCACTGCTATATGCAGGAATTGCAGGTGCTGTTAATCAATCGCTTTTCTGCATTCTTGGTATTATTATCATGGCTGTGGGACTGTTCTGCGGTCTGATCATTAATCTTGGATTAAAAAATGGAAGAAGAAACGTAGAGAAAATGCTTGTTGTACTGAAAGGTGAATGAAATTCATGAAATATAGTTTGATTTGTACAGACATTGACGGAACTTTGCTGGATCAGAATAAAGTATTACTTCCTCAGGTAAAAGAAGCATTGAAAAAAGAAGCGGATAAAGGTGTGAAGATTGCATTGGTTTCCGGGCGGATGCCTGCAGGAGTAGAACTCATTGAGCAGGAATTAGGAATTTCATGCGTGAAAGTATGTCATGCAGGTAGCTATATTCTGCTTGGTGATCAGCGTATTAGTAATAAATATCTGCCGGCAGAGACTCTTGAAAAGGTCTATAATACAATTGCAAAAGCACATGGCTTGCAATTATGGATTTTTTGTGAAGAAACCTGGTACGTAACTGGAATTGACAAGTTCATTGAAAAAGAGATTGTTGATATTAAACAGCAGCCAATTGTTGTTGATATAAAAGATCTTGTGGAACAGTGGAAAAAAGAAGGAAAAGGCCCGAACAAGATATTGCTTGCGGCTGATCCGGAAGAAATTCGTATCATGTATCAGGAAATTGAAAATTATAACTGGCCGGAAATTGATTATGCATGTTCAGCAGATACATTTATTGAGCTTTTGCCAAAAGGAATTAACAAAGGTGAAGCCGTTTGTGAGATATGTGATCGATTAGGTATTAAGCGCGAGGAAGTGGTGGCATTTGGAGATCATGAACTGGATATTCCATTGCTCGAGGTTGCGGGTATCGGTATTGCAATGGAAAATGCAATTCCGGAACTGAAAGAAAAAGCGGACTATGTGACAAAAACAAATAATGAAGGCGGAATCGCATATGCGCTGGAGAACTACCTTGCAAAATAAAAAGATATTAAGAAACACTCTCCTAAATATAGTAACCCGAAAAAGATGCTGTCCGGAATATGTTCCGGGCAGCATCTTTTCAGATTACTATATTATTCGTTTTTAATAAGTATCTTACTCGTTTTCTTCAGTATCCTCGGCATTTTCTTCCTCGGAAGGTGTTACAGCTTCCTCTGTTTTATCTTCTTTCGTTTTATCTTCTTCAGCTTCAGCCTTAGGAGCAGTGTTCAGCGGAACATATTCACGTTCAGAAGAATCGGAATCTTCGGTGGCAAAATCGTCATCGAATTCATCCAGAAAATCATCAGAGTTATCTTCCTTTTTAAGATAATAAGCTACTCCGGCAGCAACTGCACCACCAACAGCAGCAAGACCTAATGCACGTTTGAAAAATTTTGACATGGGTATGACTCCTTTCTAGTCTTTTCTGACATTTACGTCATATACAAATGTATTGTAATACTTTTTGACAGAAAAAGAAAGGCGTGCGATATAAAATTTTACTAAAATACCAGAGCTTTCCTGCTCTGGGAAAGATTTCTTGTGAAGCATATGGAAATGTGCTACACTGAGTATCAGATTTAAGGGATAGATATACATTTGTGAGGAGAATATTAGAAATATGGAGAAGAAGAAGCTGAGAAAAGTCCAAAGCGGTTTATTTCGAATTATATTCAGTCGTACCGGACTTGTGTTGGTTATGATTTTACTGCAGATTGGTCTTTTTGTGGTGTCCATGAGCAGACTGCAGCAGTATTCACAAGTGATCAATGGTTTCTTTCGAATACTAGGTATTATCGTGCTGATTTATATTATTAATTCAGAGGATAATCCTGCATTTAAGATGACCTGGATGCTGTGTGTCATGGCATTTCCGGCAATCGGATCTTTGTTTTATGTATATGTGAAGAGCAAAGTTGGAACCAGATGGGTAAGAGGACGACTGCGGAATCTGAAGTTAGAAGAGCGCCCTTATATGCAGCAGGACAGGAGGGTACTGCAGGAACTGAAGGAAGAAGGTCCCGGCAAGGCGAATCTTGCGGCGTATCTTTCTAGTCAGATGCATTTTCCGGTATATAAGAATACAGAGATCACGTATTTCCCATTAGGAGAAGATAAGATGCAGGCACTTTACCGGGAACTTGAGAAGGCGGAGCATTATATTTTTTTGGAGTATTTTATTGTAGCAGAAGGACATGTGTGGGATACGGTGCTGGATATTCTGAAGCGTAAAGCAGATGAAGGGGTAGAAGTTCGCTTTATGTATGATGGCATGTGTGCAATTTCAAATTTCCCATATTATTATTACAAAAAAATTCGCAAAATGGGCATCCAGTGCCGGGTGTCTAATCCGATCATCCCATTCCTGTCTACGGTGCAGAATAGCAGAGATCACCGTAAGATATGTGTAATTGACGGCAAGGTTGCGTTTACCGGCGGAGTCAACCTGGCAGATGAGTATGCCAATGAAATCACACGTTTTGGTCACTGGAAGGATACGGCGATCATGTTGAAGGGCGATGCAGTACAGAGTTTCACTATGTTGTTTTTGGAAATGTGGGCAGTCAATCAGATGGAACCTGCGGACTGCCAGAACTATCTGACACCGAAGCATGTAGTGCCGGATCCACCGCATGGTTATGTGATTCCGTATGGAGATCATCCGTATGATAATGAAAATGTAGGCGAAGAAGTGTATTTCCATATTCTGAATCATTCCAAGAAGTATGTGCATATCATGACGCCGTATCTGATCCTGGATAGTGAGATGATTACAACGCTTACCAGAGCAGCGAAAAGCGGTATAGAGGTGATCATTATTATGCCGCATATTCCGGATAAATGGTATGCTTTTGTACTGGCACATACTTATTATAAAGAATTGATTCAGGCGGGGGTAAGCATCTATGAATATACGCCGGGATTTGTACATGCCAAGGTGTTTGTATCTGATGATGATACTGCAACTGTAGGAACAATTAATCTGGATTACCGCAGCCTGTATCTGCATTTTGAGTGTGGTGCATATATCTATGATCATCCGGTCGTTGCGGATATTGAGCAGGATTTTCAGGAAACACTTAAAAAGTGTCAGAAAATCAGCCTGACAGAAGTGGAGAACAGACCAGTTACATATAAGGTGATGGGGCAGATTTTACGATTAATTGCACCTTTGATGTAAATAACAATGTACAAAAAAATTATTTTATAGTATAATATCAGATGGCTGTTATAAGAATAGCTTCACAATAGTCATCAGCAAGATGAATAACACAGGAGGAATTGTTATGGTTAGAGCAGTAGTTGGCGCAAACTGGGGAGACGAAGGAAAAGGTAAGATTACAGATATGCTTGGCGAAAAAGCCGATATCATTGTTCGTTTTCAGGGAGGTGCCAATGCGGGACATACAATAATTAATAATTACGGTAAATTTGCACTTCACACATTACCATCAGGTGTGTTTTACGGACATACTACAAGCATTATCGGTAACGGTGTCGCACTGGATGTTCCGGTGCTGTGCAATGAGATCCAGTCTATCGTAGACAGAGGTGTGCCGAAGCCGAGAATTCTGGTTTCCGACCGAGCACAAATGGTAATGTCATATCACAAGAAGTTTGATGCATATGAAGAAGAACGTCTGGGCGGCAAATCATTTGGTTCTACCAAGTCAGGTATCGCACCATTCTACTCAGATAAATATGCAAAGATTGGTTTTCAGGTAAGCGAGTTATTTGATGATGAGCTTCTGAAAGAAAAAGTTGTACGTGTTGCAGAGCAGAAGAACGTATTGCTTGAGCACCTGTATCACAAACCGGCAATTGATCCTGATGAGCTGTATAATGAATTACAGGAATATAAAGAGTTAATCGAGCCATATGTATGCGATACATCTCTATATCTTTACAATGCGATCAAAGAAGGTAAAGAGATCTTGCTGGAGGGTCAGCTTGGCTCACTGAAAGATCCGGATCATGGTATTTATCCAATGGTTACATCTTCATCTACATTGGCCGGATACGGAGCAATCGGAGCAGGTATTCCTCCATACGAGATCAAGCAGATTGTTACTGTATGTAAGGCATACTCAAGCGCAGTCGGAGCAGGAGCTTTCGTAAGCGAAATCTTTGGTGATGAGGCTGACGAACTGAGACGCCGTGGCGGCGACGGTGGAGAGTTCGGTGCAACAACCGGACGTCCAAGACGTATGGGATGGTTCGACTGTGTAGCGTCTAAGTACGGATGCAGAATGCAGGGAGCTACAGATGTAGCATTTACAGTACTGGATGTACTGGGATATCTGGATGAGATTCCAGTATGTGTAGGATATGAAATTAACGGAGAAGTGACAACAGACTTCCCAACTACACATCTGCTTGAAAAAGCAAAACCAGTATTCAAGAAACTTCCGGGATGGAAATCTGATATTCGCGGTATCAAGAAGTATGAAGATCTTCCGGAGAACTGCCGTAAGTACGTAGAATTCATTGAGGAACAGATCGGATATCCGATTACAATGGTTTCTAACGGACCGGGTCGTGAGGATATTATTTACCGTCAGGCAAAATAAATGTATAAATATTTCTCGATTACAGATAATAACTCTGAACTATGAAAAGGAGGGAATCTGTAATGCCAGAATTGAAATGTACAGTACAGACTTGTGTGCACAATAAGCAGTATTACTGCGATCTGGATCGTATCCAGGTAGGAGGTAGTCATGCGAAGCGGGCAGATGAGACCTGCTGTGACAGCTTCGAGAAGCGCACAGGTGACACATACAGCAATGTAACTGGTCAGGCTTCGGCTAACAGTATTATTCGATGTGAGGCAACAGAGTGCCGTTACAATCAGTCGTGTAAGTGCCATGCTGGTAAGATCAGTGTGGAGGGCGGAGATGCCTGTCAGTGTAGGGAGACAGAATGCGCAACTTTCTGTTGTTAATGCCTGAAAAGGAATGAAAACAAGAAGACAGGGTTACAGTGAATGATTTGCTGTAGCCCTGTTTTTGTGTTATACTAAGCAAATAGCATAACATGTCAGGAGCAAAAGAAATGGAAGATAAGAAAAAAGAAAAAGAGTCAGAGACTCCAAAGGGCTATTATAGTAATACACCGAGGATTGGAAATAACGGGCCATCCAGACTGAGACGTGAGATCAGCAAAGGAATGACTTTTTTTGTAGTGATTGCAGCGAGTATTGCATTTTACTTTGCACTGTTGAGGCTGACCAATATATCTGGTGTATTCGGCAAAGTATTGGACGTGCTGAAGCCGATTCTGTACGGATTATTAATTGCATTTTTGCTGAATCCGATCGTGAAGCAGACGGATAAGATACTGATTCCGATATTGAAAAGGAAAATGAAGAATGAGGCGAGGGCAGAGAAGGTGTCTCGTACAGTAGGAATATTGCTGGCGTTGATTATTATGGTATTGCTCATCAGCGGATTAATCAATATGCTGATCCCAGAATTATACAAGAGTATTCGTGATCTGGTGTTTACTCTGCCACGTCAGATCAATCTTTTGGTTAATCAGATCGGAGATATTCAGGCAGATGAATCCAATACCGGAGTCATGATGCGGACATTTATCAAGCAGGCGACCAGTACATTTCAGGACTGGTTAAGCAATAATCTGTTTACACGAGTGAACGAGGTTATGGGAAGATTGACGAATGGACTGATTGATTTTGTTAGTGAGATATTCAACGCATTGATTGGTGTGATTGTATCAATCTATGTATTATACAGTAAGGAGACTTTCGGAAGACAGTGCAAAAAGATGACTTATGCACTGCTCAGCCCATCTCATGCCAATGTGGTACTGCATATTACACAGAAGGCCAATGATATATTCGGTGGATTCCTGATTGGTAAGATTATTGATTCTGCGATTATCGGAGTGCTTTGCTTTATTGGACTGTCATTTTTGAATATGCCATATACAATGTTGGTCAGCGTAATTGTAGGAGTGACTAATGTAATACCGTTCTTTGGACCATATATCGGTGCAATTCCGAGCACATTGCTGATTCTGTTAGCAAATCCGATTAAAGGCATCTATTTTTTGATTTTTATTCTGCTGTTACAGCAGTTGGACGGTAACTTTATCGGGCCGAAGATTCTTGGTAATTCTACAGGACTCAGCTCATTCTGGGTAATCTTTTCAATCCTGCTTGGGGGTGGATTATTTGGATTTTTGGGAATGCTTCTTGGTGTGCCGACATTTGCAGTCATTTATTATATCATTGAACTTATCATTGATGGAAGACTGCACAGGAAGAATCTTCCGGAAAGTTCGGATTACTACGATGAATACAGTTTTGTAGATGATACTGGTAAGTATGTGATATCCAGAGAGACTATGGAGAAAAAACATAAAGAAAAATGTGAAAAAGAAAAAAGCATGAAAGAAAAAGGGGAATAACTATGCCGATTCGTGTACAGAATGATCTCCCGGTTAAGGAGATATTGGAAAGTGAAAACATATTTGTGATGGATGAGCACCGTGCGACGCACCAGGACATCCGTCCGATTCAGATAGGACTTCTGAATCTGATGCCATTAAAAGAAGATACCGAGCTTCAGATCCTGCGGTCTTTATCCAACACACCGCTGCAAGTGGATGTGACATTTGTGAGAGTATCCAGCCATGTATCTAAGAATACATCAACCAGCCATATTAACAAGTTCTATCAGTCTTTTGATGAGATTAAGAATCGCCGTTTTGACGGATTTATCATTACCGGGGCACCGGTAGAGCAGATGCCGTTTGAAGAAGTGGATTATTGGGATGAACTGATGAAGATCATGGATTGGACCAAGACGAACGTAACTTCGACATTGCATCTGTGTTGGGGAGCTCAGGCGGGTATTTATTATCATTTTGGTATTGATAAAGTACAGGTGGATCATAAGCTGTTTGGTGTGTTCAAGCATAAGGTGCTGAACCGCAGGATTCCGCTTGTAAGAGGATTTGATGATGTGTTCTATGCACCGCATTCCCGTCATACGGATGTGCCGATAGAGAAGTTACGTGCGGATGACCGCATTACAATCCTTGCAGAGTCAGACGAAGTGGGACTGTTTCTTGCTATGGCACAGGAAGGACGACAGATCTTTGTGATGGGTCATCCGGAATATGACAGAGTGACGCTGGATGGAGAGTATAAGCGTGACCTTTCCAAGGGACTTCCAATTGATATGCCGAAGAATTATTATCCGGATGATGATCCGAATAATAAACCGGTATTGACATGGAGAGCAGCAGCCAATAACCTGTATACAAACTGGCTCAATTATTACGTCTATCAGGCGACCCCGTATGACCTGGAGGGAACACCGTTCTAAGCCCAGTAAAATCAACGGATTCCGCTATTTTAAAGCATTCTGGCTGCTATGTTAAAATCACTCGATTTTGATGTAAATTAATGTAAATTTGCATATCGTGAGAGCCGAAATGGAGACAAAATGGAGACAGGGTGCAGATTAATGGAGACAAAATATTAAGCATTATGAGGCGTATGGATTTTGCAATTCATACGTCTTATTTGTATCGCGACGAGTCAAAGTCCTAGCTTGCTAAGGACCTTGACGACCGCGAACAATCTCGGAATGTGCTTTTTGCACTGCCGATGATTTGGTAAATATATCTTGTATCAGGAAAAAATTAGAAATGAAGATGGCAATGTGTTATACTGAGGTTAAATCCAGAGAAGTGAAGGTGGTATGACATGAGAGATAATATGCGTGATATTATTTTGAGATTTTCACAGCAAGTGAAAATGATAATGGGCAGTAAATTAGACAAGGTAATATTATATGGCTCATACGCACGAGGAGATTATAATGAGCATTCAGATGTAGATATCATAATTTTGACCACCCTGACTGATGAAGAGATAGAGAAAACAGAAACGTTGATTTTTGATCTGGCATTTGATTATCAAATGGAATATGGTGTGGATATAAGTGTAGTAGTGAAAAATAAGGATCAGTTTGAGTATTGGCTAGGTGCATTACCGTTTTATAACAATATTCAGAAGGAAGGAATTGTATTAATGTAGTATTAGTACTTGGAACAATTGAGAGAAAAGTCCAATTACAATGATTTTTATATTGCATCCAAAGCACAGGCAGAAGAGCAGTATAATACTGCAAAATATACATTGGAACAGGTTAGCCAGTTTGAGTAAAAATAATACGGATGAAGTCAAAGAGCGATTATGAAACAATGAAGAAGAGGTATGGTGTGTACCTCTTCTTTTTTTGGCAAAGATTAACGATCAGTGTATTATAACAAACCAGAATTTTGTAATATGTATTGATCTACAGCTATTTTACTGACTTTCCATGTATTTCCAATGCGGAATCCTTTTATTATATTATTTCGGAGCAGATCATATGCACGGTTTCTGCCTATTCCGAGATAATCAGCAAGTTCAGGTACGGTAAAAAGAATAGAATTATTTTCATCAGTAGATATTGTTAAGGATGGTTGATAGGTGTTGTACATAGTTAATTCCTCCTCAGGTCAAGTATATTTTATTAACATGTTTTGTGCTGGATTGAAAATGATATGTGTATGTAGATATATGGAATATATATAATTGTCACGTTTAGGTATGAATTGGTAAGTTTTAACAAGCTCCCTTACAGAGAGGTAATAAATAAGGGAGGCTAAGAAGTTTGAAACAAATAAGTAGAAGACAACTAAGAAATAAAGGGCATAGCAAATAAACCATCTTTCGGTGGTTTGAAAATCAAATATAGACACAACACCTAATCAGGTAA
>NZ_QSDM01000018.1:0-51413 GCF_003464045.1 Dorea sp. AM58-8
TATTCGAGATAAATTCCTCTTTTTCGCATTTCTTCTTTATCTGCTCTATGGTAAAAAATGGCTTTTCGTTTTTATCGTCAATGGCAATATCAAGCCTTGTGAAGTGGAAGTTATCCCGTCCGTATCTTCGCTCACAATGTTTGAACATATCCCCAAAGGTATAATCCTACTGTCGAGAATACGGAAAATATCATCACAACCTCTGCCGGTCATAACAAGATAACAGCCTAACCCTTGTGGGTTGTCCTCTGTTTTCCTTGCGTCCCCCGATACATAAATATCTCCAATCTGCCAGCGTGCTTGATAGGTTTTGTATTTAATGCTTGCCGGATAGACATTGAAAATATCAGTCGGTAAACCTAAAATGTGCATGATGATATCTTCAGCGGTTGCAGTATCAAATACAATACTGATGTAATCAATCTTAACGGATAAATTTTTGTGTGTAGTTATAGTGCATTGCTCCTTTCGTATGCCCCCGTTTTTTTGCGGGGTAAAAATCGTGTTTTGTCCTTTATTTATCACAGTTTCTAGGTACTATGACATGTATGCGCAGTGCGGTGTTACATATACGCCCTCTGCGAACGCCTTTAGGCGTTCCTTTTCCAAAAGGAACTGTCTGTCCGAACACGTCTGGGGGACGTGCCCCGTCCAGCCAGCCCCTTTTGGAAACCACTATTTTCGGTCTGATAGTCCATGCTTATTCATGCTATCAAAGTGAAAATGTATCTTCTCTATGCTTACTCAAGCGTGTGATTGACCCTATCGTGCTTAATCACTCTATCTGATACGATAATAACGCCATTAGAATTACTTGTCAAGAAGTTTTTGTTGACTTTTAGATGTAGATTAAGTATGATATGCTTATAAATACCAAGAAAAGCAACGAAAGGAGCGGTTATACTAAGTTATGGAGCATTATGAAAAGAAAATCAGTTTCTTAGGAGAGAACATACAGACCATAAGAAAACACAGAGGAATGAAACAACAGGAACTTGCGGATAAAATCGGTATCAATATGCAGAGCCTTTCCAAGATTGAACGAGGTGTGAATTTTCCTACCTTTGATACATTAGAAAAGATAATGGACGTGCTGGGTGTAATGCCCAATGAATTATTATCGGGAGAATGGAAGTATGTTAATCAATCCGAAAAGGAAGTCTGCCAGTTTTTAAGAATTGAAGAACGATTAAATGCAGAACTAAAACATGGACATTATGACAACTTCTTTGACAGCGAGGAAGAATGGCTGGAATATGAGTTGGAAAAGTTACGGGAATATATTACCGACTACATCAACGGGAAAAGTATTGTAGCGTCCGACCTTTATCCAATCAAAGAATTTATCCAGCATTTGAAGTTTCAAAAACTGTTAGACCGCTATGATGATTTATACAGCATGGATATGTTCGGGGAAAGCATAGAGGGACATAAATATAGGACACCTTATCAAGTCGTAAAAATGATAAACCCCAATTCAAAAGAAGATATGGAATTATTACGGGAAGTATTGAAAAATAACCATTTTGATGATGAGGACGAATAACTTTTTTCCTCTTTGTAGAAGATACAGCAAACAAAAAGCCCAGTAAAGAGTGCAAAGCACCACCAATGGTGGCAAGGCTCTTGACAGGGCTTTTTCTTTTCTGTGGAGGGTAATCAAGAGGAAGAAAAGATAAAATTTGATTTGTGGTAAATCGGATAATATCAATGAAATTGTCACGGTACAAGTTTGGGCTATATAAGGAATAGTAACTGGAAGATTGTTGGATAAAAGAAAAAGGCTTGCAGTTCTGTATTGATTTGCAAGCCTAAATATATTATTTATACTTCTGGAAAATCCCGACTAATAAAGTATCTATCGCTTCAGCTAATTCAAATCTAACTTTATCTGAGGCAGAAAAAGCGTTTCCTAATTGCAAAGTTGTATAACCGTGAATTATTCCAGTAAGCATATTTAATATTTCAAGTGTTTTGTCTTTGTTAAGACTGCACGATTGGATAAGAGTAGTTAATAATGAAAGATAGTTGTTAAAAATGGTTGCTGTTTCCTCTGTTCCGTGCCACACAGCCCATTGAATTGTTTCATAAACTCCGGGGTGTTCAATCATATAGTTTAGGTATTCGATAGAAACTAACTTAATTGCTTCTTTCCCTATTTTTCCAACGGCAATTTTCATCATTCTTTCATTCATGTCACGCATACCATTATGAGCAACTTCTAAAAGAAGATTATCTAAACTTTCTATGTGATTATATAAAGATGGTGTACGAATGTTTAATTTTTGAGCAACAGCTTTTAACGAAACGTTATTTAATCCTTTTTCATCTGCTAAGTCTGATGTTGCTTTTATTACTGCTTCTTTAGTGGTTTTCATAGTTATGCACCTCATTCAAAATATCATACAAACACAATTCTAGCTAATTGAATTAGTGTAGTCAATAACACAATTAGAAAATTATGATTATTTATTGACTTTCCTACAAAAACATTTTAAAATACTAATTGAATTAGTTAAATAACTATTTGAAGTAGTATTTTGAGGAGTGAGTATATGTGTACAAGATTTGTTTACAATGGTATAGATAAAATTGTTGGTTTTAATTTTGATATTGACCTTTCTGTATGGGATCATACTGTAATTACCGAAGAAAATAGATTTTATATTGGTATTAAAATGCCTGACGGTATGTATCATTCATTTCATGGGATAAATAAAAATGGTAATGTAGGAACACTTCTTTATGTTCATGGTAATGAAAATGCAAGGTATATAGAAAGCGAGGATTGTATTACAATATCTGAATTAACAGAAAAATTCATTAAGGCAGAGATTTCTTTTGATAAAGCCTTGGACATTGTTAAAAAGAAAAAAATTATTTATGCACCAGATGCTACTATGCAAGCTATGCTTTCTGATAAAAAAGGACGAGTTTTAATTATTGAACCCGGAATTGGGTATAGATATGAACAAGAAAATTTTTCACTTATTACAAATTATTCTATTCTAAAACCAGATATAACAAAGCCGTACATTGTTTCTGGGGATACAAGATACGAAGTGGCTAAAGAGTTATTGGCAGGATATGATAAAGATTTTTCAGTAAATGACGCATTTAAAGTATTAAAATCTGTTTCTCAAAAAGACTTGTGGGCAACTAGGGTTTCATTTGTATATTCTACAGAAAAAATAAAGTTTATTATGTCTTGAACAATGATTTTAGTAATGTATTTGAATTTCAGTTTTAATACTAATGAATTTATAAATTTGCAATTATGATAAGAAAGGTTATTATGATAGGACTAAAAAAGCAAGATATAAAAGCATTGAAAGTAACTGCTGTGGAAAGTTTTAGGAATAATCTTATACGATTATGCACTACCTAACAGCATTTTATCAACAACTAAATATTTTACAATATTAAAAGTTCGTACAGACGGTATATTTTGTACGGACTTTTTTCTTGTTCTTCTTTTTGTATTTTCCAAAGATATAGACGGTATCTCCGTTTATATATTTCAGCGTATGCGGAAAGGAGGTGAGATTATGAACCCATCTTCTTTCGAGCATATCGTTAGAATACAGTTTAATGCTTTGATGATGACTGTTATTAAATGCACAGTAAAAAACAGAAACAGACAGTTTGCAAGACGTTCTAAGCGTGAAGTTTTATTCTGTGAATTATCAGATACGAAAAATGTTGAATGTGTAACTAAGGATAACTATTCTTGTGATTACATTTCGTTTGAAGTCTTGAATTTTACAATTCAAATATCAAATGAGAAACTTGCTGTTGCTTTATATAAGTTATCGAATAAAGAGCGTGATGTAATTCTATTACGCTATTTTCAAAGTATGAGCGACCAAGAAATAGCCGAATTATATCATGTATCACGTTCTGCTATTTATCGCAGAAGAAGTAACGGATTGAAGAAACTAAAAACAGTATTGAAAGAAAGGAATTGAACCAATGAAAAAAGAATATGGCTACCCTACATTAAAAGTAATATGTCAAGCGTCTGCTGGAAATGAAACTGCCATAAGAGAGATTTTGAAGTTTTATGACGCTTATATATGTAAATTATGCTTGCGTCCGTTTTACCACTCTGAAAGTGGTAAAATCATTATGCAGGTTGATGAAGAATTAAAAGGTCAAATCCATACAGAAATGATGAAAGCAATCTTGAAATTTGAAATCAGAGTAAAATAATCATACTACATGAATGAAAAACGGGAGATACACAGATATTTGTGCTATCTCCCATGTTGTTTTTGTGTCATATCAAGGCTCATTCAATCGTGGTAAATTCGTGGTAAAATGAATAGTTTTCTATACTTCAAAATGTTTGAAAGTATAGTGTTTATGCGGATAATCAAAAATCAGATATAAAATTTAAGGATAAACGTATGTAATATTTATCACAGAAAATGATGTTTTAAAAGGTAATTTGCCGATATATCATATTGAACGTGTTATTCTGGAAAATGGAGAGTTGTTTTATGATGAAGAGCATATCATATATGTGAATTCCAGGATTGCTGACGAAACGACGCTTGGCAGATTGATGCACGATTTCTGGTGTACAGATGCGGGGGATATGTATAATACAGTATTAGCAAATAGAGTTCGTTATTTCAAGGAAGACGTGAAAGGAGTGGAGATTATGTGTAAGGAAATGGAAAAGATGCGTGATGAAGTGCGAGAAGAAGCCAAGCTTGAAATAATATATAAAATGATCAAAAAGAATTATTCAAATGCCGAAATTAAAGAATTTTATGATGTTACAGATGAAGAGATTGAACAGATAAAGGAAAAGATGAATGATGATTAGAATACGTAAGGCGGAATGGAAGGATATAGATGTGATTGATCAGACACAGGTGGATGTATATGTACTTGGTGAATGAAAACTATTTATTGTAATGCAAGAGAATAACGTATATATGTTAAGTTAAAATCCAGCGGACCGGTCAGGTCTGCTGGATTTTCTTAAGTAACATTCTATGCTTTTAATATCTCTGACAGATTTGCCTGGATACCTGCAGCAATCTCCGGTTTATTCATAGAGTATACATGGATATGCTTTACTCCATTTGCCAGCAGATCGATGATCTGGTCTGTAGCGTAAGCAATGCCGGCCTGTTTCATGGCAGCTTCGTTGTCGCCAAAACGGTCTACGATGTTCTTGAAACGCTCCGGTACGTTACAGCCAGAGAGTTTCACAGCATTCTTTACCTGAGCGCGTCTGGTGATCGGCATGATACCCGGGATGATCGGAACGGTGATTCCGGCTTCTCTTACGCGGTACATGAAGTTGAAGAAGATATTGTTATCGAAGAACATCTGGGTTGTGAGATATTCGCATCCGGCTTCAACTTTTCTTTTTAAACCTTCAAGGTCATCTGCTTTGGTCGGAGAATCCGGGTGTACTTCCGGGTAGCAGCTCCGCCGACACAGAAGTCACCGTTTTCTTTGATAAATGCTACCAGTTCGGAAGCGTGGGCAAAGTCAGTAAATACTTCACCCTCGAAGTTATTTGGCAAGTCGCCTCTGAGTGCAAGGATATTCTCGATGCCTGCGGATTTCATTTCATTCAGTGCAGTTTTGATGTTTTCTTTGCTTGCACATACGCAGGTCAGATGTGAGATAGCAGGTACGTTGTATTTCTGCTGAATCTCGCTTGCAAGCTGGATCGTATTGCCCTTTGTGCTTCCACCGGCACCGTAAGTAACGCTCATGTAGCTTGGCTGCAGTTTGGCGATGCCGAGAGTGGCAGTTTCTACATTGGCAAAATCAGTATCTTTTTTTGGAGGAAAGACCTCGAAGGATAAGGAGGTCTGTTCTTGTCTGAGTAATTCTCTTATTTTCATCGTATGTATACCTCGTTGTCTGAAAAACAGCAGACCATTATGATCTGCTGTCTTTCTATGCTTTTAGGTTAGGGTTTATTTGCGTAACTGTTCAGAACCCACTCATGCATTCGCAAAACCGCACGATAACACGTGCTTTCTCACTGCTGCGTAGTTACTTATTTTCAAGCAACTTGTCAATGCTTACCAGTTTCACGCTGAGTACGAAGATTTTAGCAGCTTCCCGGATCTCTTGCAGTGTCGGATAAGAAGGTGCAATACGGATGTTGGAATCTTTTGGATCCTTGCCGTATGGGAATGTAGCACCTGCACCGGTCATTACAAGACCTGCTTCTTTTGCCTTGGCTACGATTGCCTTAGCGCATCCGTCCATGGAATCGAAGGAAATGAAATATCCTCCGCGCGGTGCGATCCAGGAACCAATCTCCAGTCCGCCAAGCTCTGTTTCCAGAGTATCAAGTACAGCGTCGAACTTTGGACGCATGATGTCTGCGTGTTTCTTCATATGCTGAACCATGCCGTGGATATCTCCAAAGAATCTTGCGTGGCGCAGCTGATTTAATTTGTCATGACCGATGGTCTGGATTTTCATCTGCTTGCGGATGTCAGCAAGGTTGGCATCTGATGCAGCGATAGCACCGATACCGGAACCTGGGAAGCTGATCTTGGAAGTAGAAGCGAATTTGTATACCATGTCAGGGTGTCCTTCTTTCTTACATTCCATCAGGATCTCGATCAGGTAATCCTGCTTGTCCTCATACAGGTGATGAATACCGTATGCATTGTCCCAGAAGATACGGAAGTCTTCAGCAGCCGGATTCAGTTTGGCGAAACGGTGAACTGTCTCGTCTGAGTATGTGATTCCCTGCGGGTTGGAGTATTTCGGTACACACCAGATACCCTTTACAGCAGGATCATTATTAACGTATTCTTCGACCATATCCATGTCAGGACCGGTTGGAGTCATCGGGATATTGATCATTTCTATTCCAAAGTATTCGGTAATGGCAAAGTGACGGTCGTATCCAGGTACCGGACATAAGAACTTAACCTTGTCCAGTTTGCACCATGGAGTGCTTCCCATAACACCGTGTGTCATAGAACGTGCAATGGTGTCGTACATAACATTCAGACTGGAATTGCCGAAGATGATAATATTGTCTTTTGGGACTTCCATCATATCTGCAAGAAGCTGTTTGGCTTCTTTGATTCCGTCCAAAACACCATAGTTACGGCAGTCAACACCTTCTTCACACACAAGGTCTGAGTCACTTGTGAGTACATCCATCATACCCATAGACAGATTCAGCTGTTCGGTAGATGGCTTACCACGTGACATATCCAACTTGATGCCTTTGGCTTTTACTTTCTTGAATTCTTTCTCCAGATTACTTTTTAAGCTTAACAATTCTTCTTTTGATAAATCCTTATACGCAGTCACTTCAACACATCCTCCAATTACTTATATACTTATGTGATAACATCAACGTGTATAATTTTACCATAAATTGAAAAATCGTCAATTATTTCTTGCAAAATAAATTATAAAAACTTCAATTTTGGCGATAAAAATGAATGTATGTGAAATGTAAATGCAAATTTTATTCATTTTTGCAAGAAATTGTTATGAAAAGATCAAATAAAGCACACATATCGGGATTGGTATCGTACATGCATTCCGGATGCCACTGGACACCCAGGGCAAATGTGTGGGCATCAGACTCCAGCGCTTCGATCACACCGTCATCGGTAAAGGCAGATGGGATCAGATGCGGTGCAGGGGCTTGGATAATCTGATGGTGATAAGAATTAGTGAAGGTATAAGAGCCAAAGAGCCTGTGGAGTATACTGTTTTTCGTAAATGTTACTTTGTGGGAAGGGTCACTTCGATGGAATGTCTGCTGAAAATGACTGATGCAAGGCTCTTGGGTAAGTGAGATGTCCTGGTAAATACTTCCGCCAAGTGCAGCGTTTAAGACTTGCATACCACGGCAGATTGCAAGAAGAGGTCTGTTATAGGAAAGAACTGACCGGATCAGGGCTAGATGAAATATATCAGTGGCTAGGTCTGTTGTGCCAATACCCGGCAAAGGATCTTCGCCAAGAAGAGCGGGAGTGATATCGTTACCGCCGCAGAACAGGAAACCGTCACAGAAAGACAGCTCATCCATAGAAGGGCAGATATCGGTGATCGGAAGCAGTACAGGGATACCGCCGGAAGCCTCAATGGCATGAATATAAGGTGTGGATACAAACTGACGCTGCGCGCTTGGGGATTCTGAGAATCCGCAGACTGCGATACCGATGACTGGTTTCATGAAGGCTCCTTTAATGATGTGATTACGGCTAAGATGCCACGGATTGCATGCAATGTGATTACAGCTAAGATGCCACGGATTGCATGCGATGTGATTACGGCTAAGATGCCACGGATTGCTTCGTGCTATGCACTCCCGCAATCCTTCCAATTATTCGCATATCGTGGGATTGTCATCCCACTTTTAAGCTCATATTGGGGCGGGTCCCAAGATCTTTTATCCACGTATGAGCAAGCTCATGTGGATTTAGATCTTTTGACCCTGGCATCGTAATATATGCAAAAGGAGCACTGCTTATGCAGTGCTCCTGATAAAATCATAGCCAGCTTATCAAGCTGCTTCATAGATATGAAGATTAGTTGGTGTGATTTTTTGCTTCCTGCATCTTCATAGCACGAACCTTTAACGGCAGACCGAACAGATTGATGAATCCGTCTGCATCGTGGTGGTCATACAGATCACCGGTTGTGAAGCTTGCAAGAGACTCGCTGTACAGTGAGTATGGAGAAGTAGTACCGGCTTTTGTGATATTACCTTTGTACAGTTTGAATTTTACTTCACCTGTCACATATTCCTGTGTGCTTTCGATGAATGCCTGGATTGCTTCGCGCAGTGGTGTGAACCATTTTCCTTCATATACTACCTGAGACAGCTTATTGCCCATCTCTTCTTTTACTTCATAAGTAGCACGGTCTAATACCAGTTCTTCCAGCTGCTGATGTGCTTCGTACAGGATGGTTCCGCCAGGTGTCTCGTATACACCACGAGATTTCATACCTACAACACGGTTCTCAACGATATCGATGATACCGATACCATGCTTGCCGCCAAGTTCGTTCAGCTTGCGGATGATGTCAGATACCTTCATTTCTACGCCGTTAACGCTTTTCGGTACACCTTTTTCAAATGTCATTGTAACGTATTCCGGCTCATCTGGTGCCTTTTCTGGTGTAACACCAAGTACCAGCAGGTGATCGTAATTAGGTTCGTTAGCCGGATCTTCCAGTTCCAGACCTTCGTGGCTGATATGCCAGATGTTACGGTCGCGGCTGTAGCTGTGGCTTGCGTCAAATGGAAGGTCGATGCCATGTGCTTTACAGTATTCGATTTCATCTTCGCGTGACTGCATGGTCCATACATCTGTCATTCTCCAAGGAGCAATGATCTTGATGTCCGGAGCCAGAGCTTTGATACCAAGTTCGAAACGGATCTGGTCATTTCCTTTACCGGTAGCACCGTGGCAGATTGCAACAGCGCCTTCTTTTCTGGCAATCTCTACCAGTTTCTTAGCGATAGCAGGACGAGCCATAGATGTACCTAACAGATATTTGTCCTCGTATACAGCGTGTGCCTGTACACATGGTACAATGTAATTGTCGCAGAAATCGTCTACGATATCTTCAATATATAATTTGGAAGCGCCGGACATTTTAGCACGCTCTTCCAGTCCGTCAAGCTCTTCTGCCTGTCCACAGTCGATACAGCAGCAGACAACGTCGTAATCAAATGTTTCTTTCAGCCACGGAATGATCGCTGTTGTATCAAGTCCGCCAGAATATGCAAGAACAACTTTTTCTTTCATAATTAAATACCCTCCGATTTGTAAATGTGTGTTAATGTTTAATAAATATAACTGTTCAAAAACCTGGTCAGACAGACCGGATATTTCGAACGGTTATGCTTGCTTTATCAAATGACAACACCAACTATACACTAAAATTTATAAATATGCAAGGTAAATACTGTAAATAGAGATGAATAATATGCGTGAAAAATGAATTAATATGCACAAAAAATATAAAAATCAAAGGCAGAGTATTTACAATGGACAAATAGTGGTCTAAACTATGTATTAAAACATCGATATTGCGAAAGAGAGGGTAACAATATGATTAAAGTTGGAATTATAGGTTCTACTGGTTATGCTGGAGCAGAGCTTGTAAGAATACTTACAGGACATAAAGAAGCAGAGATTGTGTGGTATGGTTCGAGAAGTTATGTGGACAAACAGTATGCGGATGTATACCGCAATATGTTCCAGATCGTGGATGCCGCTTGTATGGATGATAATATGGATGAACTTGCCAGACAGGTGGATGTGATCTTTACAGCTACACCACAGGGACTGTGCGCCTCTCTGGTGAATGAAGATATATTATCGAAGACAAAGATCATCGATCTGAGTGCGGACTTTCGTATTAAAGATGTATCGGTCTATGAGAAATGGTACGGCATTGAGCATAAGAGTCCAGAGTTTATCAACGAGGCGGTATATGGATTGTGCGAGATCAACAGAGATAAGGTAAAGGGAGCAAGACTGGTAGCTAATCCGGGATGCTATACCACATGCTCTATTTTGACTGCATATCCATTGGCAAAAGAAGGCATCATTGATATGAGCACATTGATCGTAGATGCCAAGTCCGGTACTTCCGGAGCAGGAAGAGGAGCAAAGCTTCCGAATCTGTTCTGTGAAGTTAATGAGAATATGAAGCCTTACGGTGTGGCTACGCATAGACATACACCGGAGATCGAGGAGCAGCTTGGATATGCATCCGGTGAAAAAGTAGTGATCAATTTCACACCGCATCTTGTGCCGATGAACCGTGGTATTCTGGCTACGGAATATGCATCTCTGAAAAAAGATGTTACTTATGAAGATGTAAAAGCAATTTATGATAAATACTATGCAGATGAGAAGTTTGTCCGTGTGCTGAAGGAGAACGAACTGCCGGAGACCAAATGGGTAGAGGGCAGTAATTATGTGGATATTAATTTCAAGATTGATCCGCGTACGAATCGGATTATCATGATGGGAGCCATCGATAATCTGGTAAAAGGAGCAGCAGGACAGGCTGTTCAGAATATGAACCTGATGTTTGGACTGGATGAAGCAGAAGGACTGAACCTTGTGCCGATGTTCCCATAGTATCGTGTGATACAGGGCACAGATCCGATTACGGGACAGAATGGAGAAGAATAATGATAAGGGTAATGACTATCGAAGATTATGATGAAGTATATGCGTTGTGGAAGAAAATCCGCGGATTTGGCATTCGCAGTATCGACGATTCCAGGAAAGGCGTGGACCGGTTTCTGAAGCGGAATCCTACGACCAGTGTGGTTGCTGAGAAGGATGGCAGGATTGTCGGAAGCATCCTTTGCGGACATGACGGAAGACGGGGCTGTTTCTATCATGTATGCGTGGATGAGAATTATCGTAGACATGGAATTGGCAAGGCAATGGTAGTAGCGTCTATGGAAGCACTGAAAGCAGAGCATATCAATAAAGTATGCCTGATCGCATTTACCAGTAACGATGGTGGTAATGCATTTTGGAATACGATTGGCTGGACCAGAAGACTGGATCTGAATTACTATGATTTTACACTGAATGCAGAGAATATTACTGCATTTAATCAGGGCGTATAAACGAACAGATAATAAGAAAGGGAAAGAACATGGAGAAAATCAAAGGTGGAGTTACCGCAGCAAAAGGATTTGAAGCAGCAAGTACAGCAGCAGGTATTAAATATAAAGACAGAACAGATATGGCACTGATCTACAGTCAGGTACCATGCGAGGCGGCAGGAACATTTACTACTAATGTGGTAAAAGCAGCGCCTGTGAAATGGGATCGCCAGGTCGTAGACAGCGGCAAGAAAGCGCAGGCAGTGATCGTGAACTCAGGCATAGCTAATGCATGTACCGGAGCAGAGGGTTTTGGATATTGCAAGGATACAGCAGAAGCAGCAGCTAAATATCTGTCCGTAGATGCAGAAGGAGTTCTGATTGGTTCTACCGGCGTCATCGGTAAGCAGATGCCAATCGATAGGCTGACAGCAGGCATCGAAGTACTGGCTGGTAAGAAGAATGACAGTATTGAGAATGGTACAGAGGCTGCCAAAGCTATTATGACTACAGACACTCATGAGAAAGAACTGGCAGTGACTATTCAGGTGGGTGGTAAGACCGTAACTATCGGAGGTATGGCGAAAGGTTCCGGCATGATCCATCCAAATATGTGCACTATGCTTGCATTTGTTACAACAGATGCTGTTATTACAAAGGAAGCACTGCAGAAAGCACTGAGTGAAGATGTTGTAGATACTTATAATATGATCTCTGTAGATGGAGATACCTCAACCAATGATACGGCACTTGTGCTGGCAAATGGTATGGCCGAGAACCCTGTGATCGAGTATGGTACAGAAGATTATCAGACATTCAAGGCTGCGCTTCACGAGATCAATGAATATCTTGCAAAGCAGATTGCAGGAGATGGTGAAGGTGCAACAGCACTTTTTGAAGTCAAAGTAAAGGGTGCTGAGAGTGTGGAAGCAGCTAAAGTGCTTGCCAAGTCAATCGCATGTTCTAACCTTACCAAGACAGCTATTGCAGGTCACGATGCCAACTGGGGAAGAATCGTATGTGCGATGGGTTATTCCGGAGCACAGTTTGATCCTGAGAAAGTAGATCTGTTCTTCGAGAGCAAAGCAGGCAAGATCCAGATTGCAGAAGATGGCGTAGCACTTGATTTCAGCGAAGAGAAGGCAACGGAGATTCTTTCACAGCCGGAAGTAACAGCAATTGCTGATGTGAAAATGGGTGATGCAGAGGCAACGGCATGGGGATGTGATCTGACACATGGCTATATTGAGATCAATGCAGATTACAGAAGTTAGGAGACGGGAAAATGGATAAAAATATGAAGCAGTATCTGGATAAGGCAGAGGTGTTGATCGAGGCGTTGCCATATATCCAGAAGTTTAACCGTAAGGTTATCGTTGTAAAATACGGCGGAAGTGCGATGGTAGATGAGAATCTGAAAAAGCGTGTCATCGAAGATGTGACACTGCTGAAGCTGGTTGGATTTAAACCGATCATTGTACATGGCGGTGGTAAGGAGATCAGCCGCTGGGTAAGCAAGGTTGGCATGGAACCGAAATTCATCAACGGTCTTCGCGTTACAGATGAACCTACCATGGAACTGGCTGAGATGGTACTGGGAAAGGTCAACAAAGAGCTGGTACAGATGGTAGAGAGTCTGGGCGTACGCGCCATCGGTCTCAGTGGCAAGGATGGTGGACTTTTGAATGTTACGAAGAAATATTCCAATGGCGAAGATATCGGATACGTAGGGGAGGTACAGAAGGTAAATGCAGATATTCTGTGGGATCTTCTGGACAAAGATTTTCTTCCGATCGTATGTCCGATCGGTCTGGATGACAGCTTCCATACCTATAATATCAATGCAGATGATGCGGCATGTGCCATTGCCCGTGCAATGAATGCAGAGAAGCTTGCATTTCTGACAGATATCGAAGGCGTGTACAAAGATCCAAACGATCCGTCTACGCTGATCTCAGAACTTCAGATTTCTGAGGCAAAGGAATTTATCGAAAAAGGTTATATCGGAGGCGGTATGCTGCCGAAGCTGAATAACTGCATTGACGCCATTGAGAATGGCGTATCCAGAGTACATATCCTGGATGGAAGAATTCCGCACTGTCTGCTGCTGGAGATCTTTACGAACAAAGGAATCGGAACCGCTATCCTGAAAGATGGCGATGAAATGTATTCTAACAAATAGAGTCGTCTAAAAAACCAATCAGTGGATATACTAACTGTAGGATAACAGGAGGTAGATCTATGATTGGTTTTTTGATTGCGCTTCTTTCGGGTGCTCTGATGAGCGTTCAAGGGGTATTTAACACACAGGTGACGAAGACGACAGGTATGTGGGTAAGCAACGGCTGGGTACAGTTCAGTGCTTTTCTCGTGTGTGCAGTAGCATGGCTAATCGCAGGACGGGATGAGATCCGTACGATCGCAGAAGTCGAACCCAAATATATGCTGCTAGGAGGTGCCATCGGTGCGGGGATTACTTGGACAGTTATTAAGAGCATGGATCAGCTGGGACCTGCAAAAGCAGCACTTCTGATCGTTATTTCACAGCTCATTGTGGCTTACGTAATTGAACTTCTGGGGCTCTTTGGCATAGAGAAAGAACCATTGGAATGGAGGAAGGTAGGCGGTATGGTGCTGGCGCTGATTGGAGTTGCAATTTTCCAGTGGAAATAGTAGAATATTCTTACCTGAGCATAGAAAGAGGGTATTTACAGTGTCGACAGCTGTAAAGGAGCAAATATGCGGGACAGGAAAAAGAGAATAACAGTAGTCATAATGATTTGCATTCTGCTTGTGGTGGTGTCGGGATGCAGTAAAGAGAAGAGTTCAGATACGCTGGAAGAAGTGCAGCAGAGAGAGAAAACCGAGTCTGTAGAAGTGTCAGATGAGACGGAAAACAAGGCAGATGAGACGGAGCAGACGGTAGATACAGAACCTGTGAACAAAGCAGGGAGCGAAGGTGTGATCTATGTATTTGTATGCGGGCAGGTGGCAAGTCCCGGGGTCTATGAGCTCCCGGAAGGAAGCAGAATCTGTCAGGCAATCGATGCAGCAGGCGGGATGCTTGACACAGCATCAACGGACTGGGTGAATCAGGCTGAGACAGCAGAGGATGGCAGAAGATTTATGTACCATCGACAGAAGAAGCGGAGACAATGCCAGAAGGTCAGACGCAGGAGACATCATCGGCAGAGGGAACCGATGGAAAAGTGCATCTGAATGCGGCATCCAGGGAAGAACTTATGACTCTGACCGGAATCGGAGAGAAGAAAGCAGACGCCATTATCCGATACCGGGAATCTAATGGCGGTTTCCATTCTGTAGATGAACTGATGCAGGTGGAAGGAATTAAAGAAGGAACTTATAATAAGATCAAAGATAGTATTGTGATATAGAGGGTGAGAGTAACATGATGAATAAAAGAGTGCTGGTTGTAGACGATGAGAAGCTGATCGTAAAGGGAATCCGCTTCAGTCTGGAACAGGATGATATGAAGGTAGATTGTGCGTATGACGGCGAGGAGGCGCTGAAGTATGCCAGAGAGAATACGTATGATATGATCCTGCTGGATATTATGCTTCCGAAACTTGACGGATTCGAAGTGTGCAGACAGATCCGGGAGTTTTCGGATGTGCCGATTATCATGCTGACAGCAAAAGGGGATGACATGGATAAGATCCTGGGACTGGATTACGGTGCAGATGATTACATTACCAAGCCGTTTAATATTCTGGAAGTGAAAGCAAGGATCAAGGCGATTTTCAGGAGAATCGGACGAAAAGATGCATCAGAAGATGAGAAGCTGCTGGTTCACAGGGATATGAAGATTGATTGTGAGAGCCGGAGAGTGTTTATCGCTGACAGGGAAGTGAATCTGACGGCCAAGGAATTCGATCTTTTGGAGCTTCTGGCAAAGAATCCGAATAAAGTATACAGCAGAGAGAATCTGTTGAATATGGTCTGGGGCTACGAATATCCGGGGGACGCAAGAACAGTGGATGTACATATCCGGAGACTGAGAGAGAAGATTGAGACACATCCAAGCGATCCAAAGTATGTGTATACAAAGTGGGGAGTTGGTTATTATTTCAAGGCTTAAACGTTATATCAGAATCAGAGTATTCAAGAGCCTGCGCCTGTATATTACGGTGCTTTTGATGCTTGTCGGCATCATTCCGTGCCTGGTGCTTAAGGGGCTGGTTCTTAAAAGCTATGAGACCAGAGCAGTCGAAGTGCGTACTGCCGAAATCCAGAATCAGTGCACGATTCTGTGCAGTCAGCTCAGCAATTCTAATTATCAGGACAATGGCATTTCAGACATTATTCAATCAGAGCTTACACAGCTTGCAAATGTATATCATGGGCGGATTATGGTCATTGACAATGATTTCTGCATCATGAGTGACACGGATGATAAGGACGTGGGACGGAAGATGGTGGCAGAATCTGTAGTGAAATGTTTCCGCGGGGACAAGGCTTTTTGCTATGACAGGGATAACCGTTTTATCGAAGTGACTGCGCCCATCCGAGTGTCAGAAGACAGTGAGATCACAGGAGTGGTGCTTGTCAGTGTATCAACCGATACGATTGCAGCGACCAAAGCACTGCTGGCAAAGAAAGCGAATATTGCAGAGCTTGCGATTATTCTGATCGTAGTGATCGCAGCAATTTTCCTGGGAACGATCATGGTGCGTCCGTTTGCAAGGATTACCAGATCCATTGGAGATCTTCAGGATGGATATGATGCGGATTATCTGCACGTGTATACCTATAAAGAGACTACTCTGATCTCAGATGCATTTAACCAGATGCTTGGAAGATTGAAGAAGCTGGATGATTCCCGTCAGGAATTTGTGTCCAACGTGTCTCATGAGCTGAAGACACCATTGACATCTATGAAGGTGCTGTCGGATTCTCTGCTGTCGCAGGAGGAAGTTCCGGTGGAACTGTACCGCGAATTTATGGGGGATCTGTCAGAAGAGATCGAGCGTGAGAATAAGATTATTAACGATCTGCTGTCTTTGGTGAAAATGGATAAGACGGCAGCAACCATGAATATCCGGTCAGAGAATATCAATGAACTGATTGAAAAGATTCTGAAGCGTCTGCAACCGCTCGCATCGGAGGCAAATGTGGAAGTTGTATACGAAAGCTTCGTCCGGTAACGGCAGAGGTGGATGAAGTAAAGCTGTCGCTTGCAATTTCCAATCTGGTAGAGAATGCGATTAAGTATAACCGGGAGAATGGCTGGGTGCATGTCTCTTTAAATGCAGATCATAAGTATGTCTATATAGAAGTGGCAGATTCTGGCATCGGTATTCCGGAGACAGAGACGGAGCATATATTTGAACGATTCTATCGGGTGGATAAGTCGCATTCCAGAGAGATCGGCGGTAGCGGACTTGGACTTTCCATTGCGCGCAATGCAGTAGTTATGCACCGTGGCGCAATCAAGGTGTTCAGCCAGCCGGGGGAAGGTACGACATTTTCCGTAAGAATCCCGATCAATTATGCAGGTTAGGAGGCAGGTATGAAAAAGAGTGGATGGATGATTACATTGCTTATGTTCGGTTGTCTTCTGACAGTGGGATGCCATAAGGAAGAATTTTATGATATGCAAATCTATTATCTCAATTCAGAAGAAACAGCATTGAATACCGAGGGATATAATCTGAACTCTGATAAAGCAGAAGATCAGGTAGAGGAAGTACTGAAGAAGATGCAGAATCCAAAGGATTCGGTAGAATGCGTGCCTGCAATTCCGACAGACTTGATGATCACAGACATTCGTCTGGAAGACGGAAGGCTTGATCTGTATTTCAGCGAGGAGTATGAGATTCTGGATGCAGCATCAGAGGCACTGCTGCAGGCAGCGGTAGTACGGACTGTGACACAGCTTGACGGAGTGGAGCGAGTACAGTTCCATGTAGCCGACGAGGTGCTGAAAGATCATCATGGCAATGAGGTAGGTTATCTGCGCAGTGAGGACTTTGTGCAGAAATAAGAGAACTGATAGAAAAGATTATACGAAAAATCATTAATAAGATAAAAGATAAAATAAATAAAAGAAAACTATTTGCTCTATGTGTGCTGTATCTGGTCATTATGCTGGTTATGGTAAGTCGTGAAATGATGACTGGTGCAGGAATATTTGTTACATTTCCGGTGGATACAGTGGAAAACGGAAGATTGGTGACGGTAACGGGTGAGGTGTTTCGGATAGACGAAACGGAAGAGTATCAGACATTGTATCTGAAAAGGGTTGGAATCAGTGATGGCAGACAGAACATACAGGAGCGATATTTTCTTGCATATGTCAAAGGAAATCATTCCTTTGCACTTGGCAATAAGATAAAGGCGTCCGGATCTCTGGAATTCTTTGAGAATGAAAGAAATCCCGGCGCTTTTTCCAGAAAGAAGTATTATCGAACACAAGGAATCCCTGCCTGTATCTGGGCAGAAGAAGCAGAACTTGTAAATAGGAATACTAATCTGTTCAGGGAAAGGCTGAGGCTCTTAAGAAAGAGATGGTCGGAAGCCGTCCTGCAGATCCTGGGAGCGAAAAAAGGCGGGATACTGAATGCTATGCTTCTGGGAGATAAACAGCAGATGGATGATGAGATAAAAGAGCAGTATCAGGTAAATGGGATTGCCCATATTCTGGCAATATCCGGACTTCATCTTTCTTTTGTCGGACTTGGCTTTTATCGTTTTGTGCGCAGAACAAGTGGCTCGTATCTGGCGGGAGGCTTGGCAGGGATTACATTTCTGTTAATGTATATCGTGATGATCGGTTGTACGGTATCGGCAGTCCGGGCGGTAATTATGTTCTGTATGCAGGTGGGAGCTGATATGACGGGCAGAGTGAATGACAGACTGACTGCGTATACACTTGCTATGGCAACTGTGATCTGGTGGAGACCGCTGGCATTTTTTGATGCAGGCTTTCAGCTGTCCTTCGGTGCAGTAGGAGCAGTGCTGTTTCTTTATCCGCTGATCACGTCAGGGAAGAATACGTTTGGGAAACTGGCAGAGAGTCTGTTGGTCAGTCTTAGTATTGAACTGATTACAGTTCCGGTGATCCTGTATCATTATTACGAACTGCGACCTGGTCGGTGTTATTGAATTTGATCGTGATTCCACTTATGAGTCTGGTGCTGTTACTTGGGTTTCTGGGCAGTATGGGACTTATGCTGATACGTCCGGCAGGAATCAGTATGCTGTATGGATGTGGATATATCCTGGATTTTTTTGAGTTATTGTGCAAAGGGACGGAACAGCTTCCCGGAAGAAGACTCACAACCGGAAGACCGGGAGTAGTCGGAATCATTTTGTATTATGTGATATCAGCAATCGTTGTGTTCTGGTACCGCAAGCAGAAAGAAGTGTGTGAAGAAGTGAAGGACGTGCACCTCATGCCGGGGACAGGCTTGCGGCTCATTTTACTGGCAGCAGGCATTTTTGCATTGGTGATGAATTGTCCTGCGTTCCGTCACACGGGGCTGGAAATCACATTTCTGGACGTAGGACAGGGAGACTGTGCCTTTGTGCGGACGGAAGATGGGAGAACCTGTCTGATCGATGGAGGCAGTAGTGATACCAAGAAGGTGGGGCGATATCAGATTGAGCCATTTCTCAAATGCAGAGGAGTGGGAAGGCTTGACTATGTATTTGTCAGTCACGGAGATCTGGATCATATCAATGGCCTGGAAGAGCTGCTTGAGCGGCAGCAGGAAGGTATAACTATTGGTTGTATGGTACTGCCGGAGCAGAAGTTATGGGATGAAAAGCTGGAACAGCTTTACGAGCTGGCGACATTCAATGGAATCCGTGTTGTAACAATACAGAAAGGTCAGGAGATTTCATGGGAAGATGTGACGCTTACCTGTCTGGAACCGTGTGCAGAGAGGTTTAAAGAAGCAAGTGGTGAGATATCGGGTAATGCAGCTTCTATGGTACTGGAATTACAGTATGGAGAGTTGAAGGTGCTGTTTACCGGAGATGTAGAAGGTGAGGGAGAGGATATATTGACAGAAGATATGAAGGAAGACTGTACGGTATTAAAAGTGGCTCATCATGGATCAAGAAATTCTACTTCAGAAGCATTTCTTAAGAAATCGGAACCGAGGCTTGCCATTATTTCAGCAGGACGGGAGAATCGGTATGGGCATCCACATGTGGAGACGATAGAACGGTTAACGGCGGAAGGATGCAGTATTTTGAATACGGCAGAATGCGGTGCGATTACTCTCAGACAGACTGGAAAAGAGGTGGTAAATTTGCGGATTATCCAGTATAATAGGTTCTATGAAAAGTTTGAATGAAGATATTAAGCAGGGACAATTTAAGAATATATATCTGCTGTACGGGGAAGAGGATTATCTGAAAAAGCAGTACAGGGACCGTCTGGTAAAAGCGATGCTGCCGGAGGGCGATACTGTGAATTATGCCCATTATGAAGGTAAGGGGCTTCCTGTCGGAGAAATCATTGATCTGGCTGAGACGATGCCGTTTTTTGCAGAACGCAGACTGATCGTGATCGAGGATTCCGGGCTGTTTAAGAGCAGTGCGGCGGAGTTTGCGGATTATATAAAGAATCTGCCGGAGACTACATGTTTTCTGTTTGTGGAGAATGAAATCGACAAGCGGAACAAGTTATACAAAACAGTGAAGGATAAAGGGCGCGTGGTAGAGATGGCGCGTCAGGATGAGAAGACGTTGACAATCTGGCTGATGGGACTGATCCGTAAGGAAGGCAAGCAGATCCGAGAGTCCACGATCCGGCACATCTTGGATCGGACAGGCACGGATATGAAGAATCTTGAGACAGAGATGGAGAAGCTTTTTACCTATACGATCGATCAGGATGAGATTACAGACGAGGATGTGGATGCGGTGTGTACCGCACAGATTGAAGGACATATTTTTGAAATGGTAGATGCAGTAGCGGTTGGGGATAAGAAGAAAGCCCTGGATTATTATTATGATCTGCTGGCACTTAAGGAGCCACCGATGCGTATCTTATACATGCTGACCAAGCAGTTCCGGTCACTTCTGGTGGTACAGTCACTGATGCGGCGGGGCATGGCACAGAAGCAGGTTGCTTCTGAAGCGGGGCTTCATCCATTTGTAGCAGGCAAATGCATGCGACAATGCCGAAGTTTCAGCCAGGATCAGCTAAGGGATATTCTGGAACTTGGAGTAGAATTGGAAACAGACGTTAAGACAGGGCGTATGAAGGATACGACTTGTGTGGAATTATTTATACTGTCTCCGCAGATCGGTGGACAGCAGAGAGCTTAGAACAGTTTGGCGAAGATAGAGCAGAAGAATTTAGAAGAAGATGGAAGGAAGATAAGAAAAACATGGCAGGAACAGACCAGAGTAAAATTCGTAACTTTTGTATTATAGCGCATATTGACCACGGGAAATCTACCCTGGCAGACCGTATTATTGAGATGACAGGACTTCTGACCAGCCGGGAGATGCAGGCGCAGGTACTGGATAATATGGATCTTGAGCGAGAACGTGGTATCACAATCAAGTCTCAGGCAGTGCGTACGGTGTATAAGGCGAAAGATGGGGAAGAGTATATCTTTAATCTGATCGACACTCCGGGACACGTAGACTTTAATTATGAGGTATCCAGAAGTCTGGCGGCCTGTGATGGCGCAATTCTTGTAGTAGATGCAGCGCAGGGCGTGGAAGCACAGACCCTCGCCAATGTATATCTGGCACTGGATCACGATCTGGATGTGATGCCTGTGATCAATAAGATTGATCTTCCGAGTGCAGAGCCGGAGCGTGTAATTGAAGAAATTGAAGATGTGATCGGTATTGAAGCAGAGGATGCACCACGTATTTCTGCCAAGACCGGACTGAATGTAGAGGAAGTACTGGAGCAGATCGTAGAGAAGATTCCGGCTCCGGGCGGAGATCCAAAGGCACCGCTGCAGGCACTGATCTTTGACTCTTTATATGATGCATATAAGGGAGTTATCGTATTTTGCCGGTTGATGGAAGGTACGATAAAGAAGGGTACGCCGATCCGCATGATGGCGACCGGAGCAGAGGCAGAGGTTGTTGAAGTGGGATATTTCGGAGCAGGACAATTTATTCCATGTGACGAACTGAGTGCAGGTATGGTAGGCTATGTGACCGCCAGTCTGAAGAATGTAAAGGACACTCGTGTGGGTGATACGATCACGAATGCGCAGGATCCTTGCGCAGAGCCATTGCCGGGATATAAGAAGGTGAATCCGATGGTATACTGCGGACTCTATCCGGCGGACGGAGCCAAGTATCCGGATCTTCGTGACGCACTGGAAAAGTTACAGTTAAATGATGCATCACTGCAGTTTGAGCCAGAGACATCAATTGCATTGGGATTTGGATTCCGCTGCGGCTTCCTGGGACTTTTGCATTTAGAGATCATTCAGGAGCGTCTGGAGAGAGAATATAATCTGGATCTGGTAACAACAGCACCGGGCGTTATTTACAAGGTGCATAAGACCAATGGAGAGGTCATGGATCTGACGAATCCGTCGAACCTGCCAGACCCATCTGAGATTGAATACATGGAAGAGCCGATGGTAAAGGCAGAGATCATGGTGACGTCAGAATATATCGGAACGATCATGGATCTGTGTCAGGAACGCAGAGGTATCTATCAGGGCATGGAATATATCGAAGAGACCAGAGCAGTATTGCATTATCATCTGCCGCTGAATGAGATCATTTACGATTTCTTTGATGCGCTGAAATCCCGTTCCAGAGGTTATGCATCGTTCGATTATGAGATGCTTGGCTATCAGCAGTCGAACCTTGTGAAACTGGATATTCTGATTAATAAAGAAACAGTGGATGCATTATCATTTATTGTATTCGAAGGCAGTGCCTATGAGCGCGGAAGAAAGATGTGTGAGAAGCTGAAAGAAGAGATTCCGAGACATCTCTTTGAGATTCCGATCCAGGCAGCAGTGGGAAGCAAGATCATTGCCAGAGAGACGGTAAAAGCGATGCGTAAGGACGTACTTGCCAAGTGCTATGGCGGTGATATTTCGCGTAAGCGTAAGCTGCTGGAGAAACAGAAGGAAGGTAAGAAGCGTATGCGTCAGGTGGGCAATGTAGAGATCCCGCAGGAAGCATTTATGAGTGTATTGAAGCTGGATGAGAATTAATGAAAAAAGAATTAGAATTATATCTGCATATTCCCTTTTGTGTAAGCAAATGTAAGTACTGTGACTTTCTGTCGGCACCATCTGGTGAAGAGCAACGGCAGATCTATGTCGAACGGTTATGCCGCAGGATCCGTTACTGGTCGGATGTGATACACAATTATGGATATGAGATCGTCAGTATATTTGTGGGCGGGGGAACTCCGTCCATTCTGACAGAAGCGCAGATCACGCAAGTTTTTGAAGCAGTTCATGAGAGCTTCCCAATCAGGGAAGACGCAGAGATCACGCTGGAAATGAATCCGGGAACCGATGTGAAAGATAAGCTTCCGGTGTATCGTGAGCTTGGAATCAATCGGCTGAGCATGGGGCTTCAGTCAGCAGATAATGAAGAATTGAAGTGTCTGGGACGAATCCACACCTACGAGGATTTCAGGCAGGTATATCAGTGGGCGAGAGAGGCTGGATTTACCAATATCAATGTGGATCTCATGTCGGCAATTCCGGGACAGACGCTGGAGAGTTATGAAGATACACTTCGAAAGGTAGCAGATCTCGAACCAGAACACATTTCTGCATACAGTCTGATCATTGAGGAAGGTACGCCGTTTTATGAGCGGTATGGGGAAGGCAGACACGCAGAAGAACTGCCGGATGAGGATATAGAACGGCAGATGTATGTGCGCACCGGAGAGATTCTGGAAGACTATGGTTATCATCGCTATGAGATCTCTAATTATGCGAAAGATGGTTATGAATGCAGGCACAATCTGGGTTATTGGGACAGGAAAGAATATCTGGGGCTTGGAGCAGGAGCTTCGTCACTGATGGATCATATCCGATGGAAGGAACCGGATCATATCGGACCGAGTACGGGACTGGTGTTGGAAGAGCGGGAAGACTTTACCAGACTCAGAAGGAAGGACGAGATGGAAGAATTCATGTTTCTGGGACTGCGTAAGATCAATGGAGTGTCGGAATATGATTTTTATAAGTCATTCAGAGTGTCGATGGACGAGATTTATAAAGAAAGTATAGAAAATTTGATAAAAGAGGGACTGCTAGTAAGAGAAGAGGATCGGATCCGACTGACAGACCGGGGAATTGATCTCAGTAATTATGCACTGAGTCAGTTCCTGTTAGGGGAATAAAAAACACAGCCACTGGAACTTCCATGGCTGTGTTTTTTACTTTACAGGAATTTGCTTTTCTGTAAAGTAAAAACCGCTCCGCGAGGATGCGCACTGCGGCGGATAAGGTAGATGTCGCAAGCGACCGCCGCAGGCGCGAGAATGTGCCAAGGCACATTCTTTGTTCTTGTATATTACCGTTCGTCTTTGTGAGCCAGAGCTGCCTCTACGAATCCGCGGAATAACGGATGCGGGCGGTTTGGTCTGGACTTCAGTTCCGGATGTGCCTGAGTGGCGATAAACCACGGATGTTCCGGAATCTCTACCATCTCTACGATACGTCCGTCCGGTGACAGCCCGGAGAGCATCATGCCTGCTTTTTCCAGCTGGTCACGGTAGTCATTATTAACCTCGTAACGATGACGATGACGTTCCTCGATATTTTCTGAACCATAGAGCTGATATGCCTTTGACTCCTTGTTCAGTACACATGGATAAGAACCAAGTCTCAGTGTACCACCGATATCCTCGATACCGATCTGATCCGGCATGATGTGAATGACAGGGTTCGTTGTCTGAGGATCAAGTTCTACGCTGTGTGCGTCTTTCAGTCCGACTACATCTCTTGCAAATTCTACGATGGAAAGCTGCATACCAAGACACAGTCCCAGGAATGGGAGACCGTGGGTTCTTGCATAGCGGATTGCCTCGATCTTACCATCGATACCGCGGTCGCCGAAACCTCCCGGTACCAGAATACCATCTACATCACTGAACAGCTCGTCCGCATTCTCAGGAGTCACTGTTTCAGAGTCAATCCATTTGATGTGTACCGTAGCACGGCTAAAGATACCGCCGTGTTTCAATGCCTCTACAACACTGATATAAGCATCGTGAAGCTGGATATATTTGCCGACCAGGGCAACAGTTACATCAGTATTCGGATGCTTCAGGTAGTCCACCATCTCTGTCCAGTCTTTCAGATCCGGTTCCGGGCATTCCAGGTGCAGACATTCGCAGACAGCACCGGCCAGATTCTCCTTTTCCATGGCGAGTGGTGCTTCATACAGATATTCTACGTCCAGATTCTGCAGTACGTGATTAGACGGTACATTACAGAACAGTGCGATCTTATCCTTGATGCCGTCAGTCAGCGGGTGTTCAGAACGGCAGACAAGGATGTCCGGCTGGATACCCATTCCCTGGAGATCTTTTACGCTGGCCTGGGTAGGCTTGGTTTTCATTTCCTGAGATGCACGCAGATAAGGAATCAATGTAACATGGATCAGGATGACATTCTCATGTCCTTTATCGTGTTGGAACTGACGGATTGCCTCCAGGAAAGGCTGGCTTTCGATATCGCCTACCGTGCCGCCGACCTCGATGATGGCAATCTCTGTATCCTTAGCAGCAGGATTCCGATGGAATCTGCTCTTGATTTCATTTGTAATATGAGGAATTACCTGTACGGTACCTCCGCCGTAATCACCGCGGCGTTCTTTGTGAAGTACAGACCAGTAGATCTTTCCAGTGGTAACATTGGAATTCTTGGTCAGGCTTTCATCTATAAAACGTTCATAATGTCCCAGGTCCAGGTCAGTCTCAGCTCCGTCATCGGTAACAAATACCTCGCCGTGCTGTACCGGGTTCATTGTGCCTGGGTCAATGTTAATATAAGGATCGAATTTCTGCATGGTTACTTTGTAACCGCGTGCTTTTAAAAGACGTCCCAGAGAAGCAGCTGTGATTCCTTTACCGAGTCCGGATACCACTCCGCCTGTAACAAATACGTATTTTACTGCCATGTGTTCCTCCTTCATATATATGCAGGGGATACCTGCATGTTATCTGATACTATAATACACCGGATTATTTGGCAAATACAGGATTTTTTTCAAATTTGGCTTCATAAGTTGCCTGGATAGACAACTTTTTAAACATTCTGCTGTCTACGTTGCTGACCATGACAGAAGTGTGCGCCTGACATCCTTTCAGCTTCGGAAGCTGTTTCAGAACTTCCTGGGCAGTAGGGTCTGTGGCAGCACTTACGGACAGTGCGATCAATATTTCGTCGGTGTGAAGCCTTGGATTCTTGCTTCCAAGATAATTAACTTTTAATCTCTGGATAGCTCAATCGCCTCCGGTGAAATGACTTTCCTCTCGTGATCAATACCGGCAAGTTCTTTTAATGCATTCAGAAGAAGTGCAGCTGATGCTCCCAGCAGATCGGATGTCTTGCCTGTGACGATACGTCCGTCTGGCAGTTCTAGCGCTGAGGCTGGTGCGCCGGTCTCTTCTGCACGTTTCAATGCGGCATCCACAACATGGCGGTCGTGAACGGTGATTCCGGTCTGATTCATCAGCATCTCGATCTTGTATACTTCATTCTCCGTACATGCGCCTAACAGAAATCTGCGGCGGGAATCGTAGTAGCGGCGGATGATCTCCTGACGGGATGCTTCTCTGCAGGCTTCGTCATCACTGATGCAGAAACCTGCCATATTAACGCCCATGTCAGTCGGTGACTTGTATGGGCTTTCACCATAAATGCGTTCAAATGTGGCACACAGTACCGGGAAGATCTCTACGTCACGATTGTAGTTAACGGTAGTCTCTCCATAAGCTTCCAGATGGAACGGATCGATCATGTTGATGTCGTTCAGGTCTGCGGTAGCTGCTTCATATGCCAGGTTGACCGGATGATTCAATGGGATATTCCAGATCGGGAATGTCTCGAATTTGGCGTAGCCGGCTCTTACCCCACGTTTGTGTTCATGATAGAGCTGTGAAAGGCAGGTCGCCATCTTTCCGCTTCCAGGTCCCGGTGCTGTGACAATGACTAAAGGATGCGTGGTCTCGATGTAATCATTCTTACCATATCCCTCGTCGCTGACGATCAGTGGGACATTAGCCGGATATCCCGGTATTAAATAATGAATATACACTTTGATGCCAAGACGCTCCAGACGCTGCTTGAAGAGATCAGCGGCAGTCTGTCCGGCATATTGGGTAATGACAACACTTCCCACATAAAGACCTGAATTCATATAAGCTTCACGAGGCGGATTACATCGGTATCGTAGGTTATCCCCAGATCTCCACGTACCTTATTCTTTTCAATGTCTCCGGCACTGATGACGATAACGATCTCAGCCTGGTCGGCCAGTTCTTTTAACATGCGCAGTTTGCTGTCCGGCTGAAAGCCTGGCAGTACTCTGGATGCATGGTAGTCATCAAAAAGCTTGCCTCCGAATTCCAGATACAGTTTGTTGTCAAAGTGGCTGATACGCTCACGGATGTGAGCAGACTGCATTTCCAGATACTTGTCGTTGTCAAATCCTAATTTCATTTGTATATTCCTCTTCCCCAATGTTATTGCTTTATCCTGCTGATAAAAACTCCAAATCCAAGTATACTACAAATTATATCCTGTTTACAATATTTTCATAAATTATTTGTTGATTTTAAATGGGTCGATATTTATAATTAGAACTGATAAACACAGGAGGACCACTATACTATGGATAATCAGAATAACAGAAATAGTAATAGAAATAATCAGAATGATAATAAGAATAACAAACCGGACAGACAGGGTGTCTCCTTTGTCCTGCTGATCGCGTTGATTACTACATTTCTGGTGCTGTCACTCTATCAGTTCCAGAAGACATCATCTGCAGAAGAGATTACGTATGACAAGTTTCTGAACATGATCAAGCATCACAAGGTGCAGGAAGTTACGATTTCCAGTGACAAGATCATGATCAAGGCCAAGAAGGAAAAAGGCGAGACTACAGCGAAGGAATATTATACCGGAGTTGTGGATGATAATACCCTTTCCGAACGACTGTATGAGGCAGGTATTAAATATGAACAGGAGATACCGGATACGACTTCGATGATGGTATTGAATGTGATTGCGACCTTCCTGCCGGTCGTACTGATCGTGGCGATGTTCTACTGGAGCTTCAAGCGGATGTCTAAGGGTGGAGGCATGATGGGTATTGGCAAGAGCAATGCCAAGATGTATGTAGAAAAAGAGACCGGCGTTACATTTAAGGATGTAGCGGGACAAGACGAAGCGAAGGAATCTTTGCAGGAAGTCGTAGATTTCCTGCATAACCCTGGCAAATACACCGGTGTGGGAGCGAAGCTTCCGAAGGGAGCCCTGTTAGTAGGACCTCCGGGAACCGGTAAGACACTGCTTGCGAAGGCAGTAGCGGGAGAGGCGAAGGTGCCGTTTTTCTCGCTGTCAGGATCAGCATTTGTGGAAATGTACGTAGGTGTAGGTGCATCCAGAGTGCGCGACCTGTTTAAGCAGGCACAGCAGATGGCACCATGTATTATTTTTATCGACGAGATCGATGCTATCGGTAAGAGCCGTGATAATCAGTTGGGTGGCAATGATGAACGCGAGCAGACCCTGAACCAGTTACTGGCTGAGATGGACGGATTTGATACGAACAAGGGACTGTTGCTTCTGGCAGCAACGAACCGTCCGGAGATTCTGGATCCGGCTCTTCTGAGACCGGGACGTTTCGACCGTCGTATCATCGTAGAACGTCCGGATCTGAAGGGACGTGTAGAGGTGCTGAAAGTACATGCCAAGGATGTGCGTATGGATGAGACAGTGGATCTGGAAGAGATCGCACTGGCAACTTCCGGAGCAGTTGGTTCAGACCTTGCCAATATGATCAACGAGGCTGCGATCAATGCAGTTAAACATGGAAGGAATGCAGTATCGCAGAAAGACCTCTTTGAGGCTGTCGAAGTGGTACTGGTTGGTAAAGAAAAGAAAGACCGCATTATGAGTCAGGAAGAGCGACGTATCGTATCTTACCACGAGGTAGGACATGCACTGGTAAGTGCTCTCCAGAAGGATTCAGAGCCTGTACAAAAGATTACTATCGTACCGAGAACCATGGGTGCTCTCGGATATGTAATGCAGACACCGGAGGAAGAGAAGTTCCTGAATACCAAGAAAGAGCTGGAAGCAATGCTTGTCGGAATGCTTGGTGGACGTGCTGCGGAAGAGATTGTGTTTGATACGGTTACTACAGGTGCTTCGAATGATATTGAGAAGGCAACCAAGATTGCACGTTCCATGATCACACAGTATGGTATGAGCGAAAAGTTCGGACTGATTGGACTGGAATCTATTCAGAACCGTTATCTGGACGGAAGAGCCGTTATGAACTGTGGAGAGGCTACAGCAGCTGAGATCGATCAGGAAGTAATGGAGATGCTGAAGAAAGCATACGATGAAGCGAAACGTCTTCTTACAGAGCATAGAGAGGCTCTGGATAAGATCGCAGCATTCTTGATTGAGAAAGAGACTATTACCGGTAAGGAATTCATGAAGATTTTCCATGAAGTGGAAGGCATTGATCCGGATGCGCCGAAGAAGACCGAAGAGCGTATTGGTATGAAAACAGTACCGGGACGTGAGAAAGCAGTTGAAGCAGATCTGGTAGCAGAGAAGACAGTGGCAGAAGATACACCGGAAGAAAAGACGGTGCCTGAGACGTCGTCATCAGCCGATGTAGAATAAGATAAAAGGTATATGGGGAGAAAGCATTTGCTTTCTCCCTTTTCAGTATATGGGAAGATGATGTAGAATAGAGAATATGGAGAGGGGAAAGAGAGGCAGACAGATGTTTGATATACAGGAAGAATTGAAAAAGCTTCCGGGAAAACCGGGCGTATATCTGATGCATGGCGAGAAAGACGAGATTATCTATGTGGGTAAAGCAATCAGTCTGAAGAACAGGGTGCGGCAGTATTTTCAATCCAGCAGGAATAAAGGGCCGAAGATTGAACAGATGGTAACGCATATTACCAGATTTGAATATATCATCACAGATTCGGAGCTGGAAGCTCTGGTGCTGGAGTGTAATCTGATCAAGGAGCACAGACCGAAATATAATACTATGCTGATGGATGACAAGAGTTATCCATTTATTAAAGTGACGGTGCAGGAGCCATTTCCGAGGATCATGATGGCAAGACAGATGAAGAAGGATAAGGCGAAGTACTTTGGACCGTATACCAGTGTAGGAGCGGTGAGAGATACGATTGAGCTGATCCGGAAACTGTATAAGATCCGTAGCTGCAATCGGAGACTTCCGCGTGATATCGGGCTAGAGAGACCATGCCTGAATTATCATATCCATCAGTGTGGTGCACCTTGTCAGGGGTATGTGGATCAGCAGGAATACCGGGAATCCATCGATCAGGTACTGCAGTTTCTGAACGGCAATTATGATCTGATCCTGGGAGACCTGCAGCGTAAGATGGAAGAGGCGTCGGAGGCAATGGAATATGAACGGGCGATTGAATACCGGGATCTCCTGCAGAGTGTACAGAAAATCGCGCAGAAGCAGAAGATTACGGATACGGCCGGGGATGACAGAGATATTGTGGCAATGGCGAAGGATCTGGAGGATGCAGTCGTGCAGGTATTCTTTGTGCGTAATGGCAGACTGATCGGCAGAGATCACTTCTTCCTGCGACTGACAGGAGAGGAGACCAAGAGCGAGATCCTGTCCAGCTTTATCAAACAGTTCTATGCAGGTACATCGTATCTGCCGGCGGAACTGATGATGCAGGAAGAGCCGAGAGATATGGAGTTGCTGGAAGAATGGCTGACAGAAAAACGGGGGCATAAGGTACACATCCGGGTGCCGAAGAAAGGATCCAAGGAAAAGCTGGTCGAACTGGCACAGAGGAATGCGGCGTTGATCCTGACGAAGGATAAGGAACGCTTGAAGCGGGAAGAGGGTCGAACAATCGGTGCGGTTAAGGAGATTGAAAATCTGCTTGGAATGAAAGAGGTTGTGCGTATGGAAGCCTATGACATTTCCAATATCAGCGGCTATGCATCGGTAGGATCCATGGTTGTGTATGAGAAAGGACGGCCGAAGCGCAGTGACTATCGTAAGTTCCGGATTAAGAGCGTGCAGGGACCGGATGATTATGCCAGCATGGAAGAGGTGCTGACACGCCGGTTTGAACATGGCAGAAGGGAACGTGAAGAAGGAAGCATGGAGAACAGCTTTACTGCATTTCCAGATCTGATCCTGATGGACGGCGGACGCGGTCAGGTAAATATTGCATTGGAAGTATTAGATAAATTACGGATCCATATTCCGGTATGCGGTATGGTAAAGGACGATAATCACAGAACGAGAGGGCTGTATTATAATAATGTGGAGATTCCGATCGACCGTAATTCGGAAGGATTTAAGCTGATCACGAGGATTCAGGATGAAGCACATCGCTTTGCAATTGAGTATCACAGGAAGCTTAGAGGACAGGGACAGGTGCATTCTGTACTGGATGATATACCAGGTATCGGACCTGCCAGAAGAAAGGATCTGATGCGGAGATTTCCGGGACTGGAAGCTATCCGCAATGCGGATGTGGAGACACTGAAAGAACTGCCGTCTATGAACGAAGCAGCGGCCGAATCTGTCTACAATTTTTTCCATCCCAAGGTGTAAGACGGAGGGAAGTATGATATAATAAACGTTAACGAGCGCAAATCTTTTTGTGCCATTCTATTATGGAACGAACATCAAAAGATACAGGAGGAAATAATTATGCCCAGAATAGAAATGTCTAAGCTTGTGGAGAAGATGGATCTTAAGAATCTGACACCGGATGTGGATCTGTCAGGTATTTATCTGGAAGAACCAGAAGTGAACCGTCCGGCATTACAGCTGACCGGCTATTTTGATCATTTTGACAATCAGCGTATCCAGATCATCGGATATGTAGAGTATACATTTCTGGAACGGATGGACCCGGAAGAAAAGGAGCGGATCTATGATCAGCTTCTTGCATGCCGTATTCCGTGTCTGATCTTCTGCAGAAATATGAGGCCGGATAAGATACTGGTGGAGAAAGCAGAAAAAGCTGATATTCCGGTATTTATTACAGAAAAGGTAACCTCCGCATTCATGGCAGAAGTAATACGCTGGCTGAATGTACAGCTTGCACCGTGTATTTCCATTCATGGTGTGTTGGTGGATGTATATGGTGTCGGTGTGCTGATTACAGGAGAAAGTGGTATTGGTAAAAGTGAGGCAGCTCTGGAGCTGATCAAGCGAGGTCATCGTCTGGTCAGTGATGATGTGGTAGAAATCCGCAGAGTCAGCGATGATACTCTGGTGGGTACAGCACCGGATATCACAAGGCATTTCATCGAGCTGCGGGGTATCGGTATTGTAGATGTTAAGACATTGTTTGGTGTCTTAAGTGTACGCGAGACACAGAATATTGATCTCGTAATCCGTCTGGAAGACTGGAACCGTGAAAAAGCATACGAACGCCTGGGACTGGAAGAGGAGTACACAGAGTTCCTTGGCAATAAAGTCGTATGTCATCAGCTTCCGATCCGTCCGGGACGTAATCTGGCGATTATCGTAGAGACCGCTGCAATTAACCACAGACAGAAGCAGATGGGTTATAATGCAGCTCAGGAGCTGTACAAGCGTGTAGAGGAAAGTATGACTAAGAAAGGAAAATAAAAGGATGAGATATTGTATGGGTGTGGATGTCGGGGGCACCAGTGTGAAGCTTGGTCTCTTCGAGACAGAGGGCAAACTGCTGGACAAGTGGGAAATTCCGACCAGGAAGGAGAATCATGGGGAACAGATTCTTCCGGATGTGGCAGCATCGATTCTGAAGAAATTAGAGGAGAGGAAGATCCGGAGAGAAGATGTGGCCGGAGTAGGAATGGGAATCCCTGCACCGGTTGATTCAGAAGGTGTTGTACAGCAGACAGCGAATGTCGGCTGGGGATATAAGGAAGTTACAAGAGAACTCAGCGAACTGCTTGACGGTATGCGGGTAGAAGCCGGGAATGACGCCAATGTAGCTGCTATGGGCGAGATGTGGCTGGGGGCCGGAAGAGGCGAGAAAAATGTTGTCATGGTAACCCTTGGCACAGGTGTTGGCGGTGGTGTGATCGTGAATGGTCATATGATTGTCGGGCAACATGGCGCGGGCGGCGAGATCGGACATATCTGTGTGAACCGTGAGGAAGAGGATGCCTGTGGATGTGGACTGCATGGATGTCTGGAACAGTACGCATCTGCAACTGGAATTGCAAAGCTGGCAAGAAAGGCCTTGAGTGGGGAACATGAAGAGACTGTGCTTCATGGAGAACCAAGTGCCAAAGATGTGTTTGATGCAGTAAAAGCGGGAGATGCACTTGCAACTCGCATTGCGGATGAATTCGGACGATATCTTGGAGCGGCATTGGCGAGTCTTGCTGTAGTGGTGGATCCGGCAGTGTTTGTGATCGGTGGCGGTGTGTCAAAAGCAGGTCCGGTATTGATTCCGTTTGTGGAAAAGGAATTCCAGAAGAGAGCATTCTTTGCGAATAAAGATACGAAGATTGTATTAGCTGAACTTGGCAATGATGCAGGTATCTGTGGAGCTGCAAGGTTGATTTTGAATTAAATACACGATACATAAAAGGAGTGAAGTTCCAATTGAACTTCACTCCTTTTGAGTTAACTTTTAAATTTGTAGATACCTCTCAGATTCGGTAAGAGCAGTCTCGCAGAAGGCTGTTCCGGAGTTGGTGTCTCTCCACCTCCGTTTTCACCGCCACCAGTATTACCACCGGTATTGCCGCCAGTGTTGCCACCAGTGTTACCACCAGAATTACCGCCAGTGTTACCACCAGTGTTACCACCAGAATTACCGCCAGTGTTACCACTGTTATCAGTGTTACCGGTGCTGCCGGAATTATTTTCACTGTTATCGGTTGATTCTTCGTCTGAAGAGTCACTTTCTTCATAATAATTACCGTGTCCCGGACAGGTCTCATCAGGTACAGAACCTTTTGCAAAATATTCCGTTACTGTCGGGCAGGATGGTCTTGCCAGATATCCGGTGATCGAGCATACAGATTTCTTTTCTACACTGGAAGGCATGGTAAAATCTTTTTCTTCCAGATTTGCATGAACTCTGCTCATAATGCTTTTCCAGATTCGGAAACGATACTGGGTATCGATACCTGTCAGTGACTTGTTCTCGTCGTATCCGCCCCATACTGCACAGGTGTAATATGGAGTGAATGCACAGAACCAGAGGTCCTGATCGTGGTCAGTAGTACCGGTCTTACCGGCTACCGGCATGTTGTCAAGTTGTGCATTACGTCCGGTACCGCTGGTAACAACGTCTTCCATGGCACTGGTGAGCAGTGCGGCAGTGGAATCCTTAATCACGGTCTTAGTCTCTTTATTACCTTCCAGAAGAACATTACCGTCATGGTCAAGGATCTTGGTATAAAGAGTTGGCGTGTTGTATACGCCGCCGTTAGCAATCGTTGCAAATGCTCCGCAGAGCTGATAGTTATATACACCGTTAGTCAGACCACCAAGTGCGATGGATTCTACTTTGTCAGAATCCTCCAGGGTGGTGATCCCGAAATTCTTAGCATACTGATATCCCAGTGCAGGTGTTACTTCGTCAATTGTCTTAACAGCGCATACATTCTGTGACTGTTCAATGGCTTTTCTCATGGTAATGTCACCAAGATAACTTCCGGATGCATTCTTCAGAGAAGCCCCATTGGAATAATGCCATGGTTCATCGCGGATGATGGTTGCCAGTGTCTGACCACATGCATCCAGCGCAGGCGCGTAAGTGGAAAGAATCTTGAAACATGATCCCGGCTGTCTAGGGGAACCCTTGTATGCACGGTTCAGGCTCAGGCTGGATGTTTTGGTGCCACGTCCGCCGACCATTGCTTTGATCTGTCCGTTGGATTGATCCATCAGTGTGACAGATGCCTGAGGCTGTGGAGTAAGAGTAAGGTTCTCTACGTAAGTGTCACCTTCCTGTGCAATGGTGGATTTCCATTCCTCTACAAAGGCTCTTGCTTCATCCTCAGAAGAATAAAGCAGTCCCTGCTTGTCACCTTTGACATTCTTCGCATAGTTACGCAGGTCGTTGGAGCCGTAATTTTCAACCGTTCCATCGGCACGGGTTACTGTCAGTGCGTAGGCAATACCAACTTCTGTCAGCCATGGATAGTTTTCTGAATTATTCATTTCTTCATCGCAGATCTTCTGCATCTCTACATTCTGAGTAGAGTAAATGCTGAGTCCACCGCTGTACAGTGCATTGTATGCCTGTGTCTCAGAGTAGCCGAGACGATCCATCAGATCACTTACTACCTGTTCGGACAATGCATCTACAAAGTAGCTGTTTGGAGAATCCTGTCCAATCTCACTGTTAACAGTCTGGATTCTGGCATATACATCATCTGCCATTGCCTCATCGTAGGCAGTCTGATCAATATATCCCTGCTTCAGCATATTGCCCAGAACCTTTTTTCGTCTCTTTGCATTGGCTTCCGGCTGAGTGACCGGATCATAACCGGATGGATTCTGAGTAATACCTGCGATTACTGCCGATTCCGAAAGCGTAAGTTCGGATACATCCTTATTAAAATAGCGTTTGGAAGCAGCCTGAACACCCAGTGTGTTCTGTCCAAGGTTAATTGTGTTCATATAACACTCCAGGATTTCATCTTTGGACATCTGCTTTTCAATCTTCAGGGCAAGGTACTGCTCCTGGATCTTACGTTCCAGTTTTTCAGAAAATGTATTTTCAGATACGAAGTTCGGGAATACGTTGTTCTTGATCAGCTGTTGGGTAAGAGTACTGGCACCCTCACTGAAGTTACCACCGTGTGCGACACCCACAACGAAGGCACGCAGGATACCCTGTGGGTCAATTCCCTTATGATCATAGAAACGTTCGTCCTCAATTGCGACAAATGCATGCTGCAGATCAGTTGGTATCTCATCAATCGACTTGTAGATACGGTTGGAGCCTGATGCAACGAAACGTTCCAGCTCTGTGGTTCCGTCATCTGCATACACAAAAGTAGTATAGCCACTTGGACGTACATCATCCGGAGAGATGTCGGGCGAGTCGTTGATGATCTTTTTTACAAAGATGAGGCCGCCTACTCCCACACTTACACAGGCGACAAGTATCAAAAGCAAAAAGGCCTTGAATAATCGCACTCCCATGCGTTTTCCCTGCATGGTACCTTTGGAGGTGATTTCTTTTTGCCTTTTTGAAGCTTTTCGTCTTCCATAATTCATGAATTTAGCCTCCTTTATCCACAGTATTATACCAAACTTGATAATTTAAATAAAGAAAAAATTAAAATCTTCATATTTATGTAGGAAAATCTTAATAAATCCGTTATAGTAGTATTCAGGACAAGAAGGAAAGGTGAAAATATGCCAGAAGAATACAAGTTGGCCTACAGAGGCGGAACAGGTGAAATTGTAGAAAAAAAGTCTCGTTTTATCGCAGATGTAATGCCGGTGTCAAGTGAAGATGAAGCACAGGCATTTATTGCTGATATTAAAAAGAAATACTGGGATGCCAGACATCACTGCTTTGCATATGTGATCGGTGACCGACATGAACTTGCCAGATTCAGTGATGACGGAGAGCCGGGAGGTACGGCGGGAAAGCCGATGTTAGATGTGCTGATGGGAGAGGATATCCATAATGTAGCAGTGGTAGTGACCAGATATTTTGGAGGTACACTGCTTGGTACGGGAGGACTGGTAAGAGCATATTCCGGAGCAACGAAAGAGGGACTGGCCCATTCACAGATTATATCCCGGATTCGGGGAATAAAGCTTTCCGTAGATACCGAGTACGGAGACCTTGGTAAGATTCAATATATATTAGGGGAGCGAAAGATTACCATTCTGGATTCTGTGTACACAGACAAAGTGCAATTGACCTGCGTGATTCCTGTAGAGGAACTTACTGCGGTACAGGAAGAGATTACAGAAGGGACGGGAGCAAGAGCTCCATGGAAGAGATAGGAGCCTGCTTTTATGCAGAGATAAATGGACAGATAAAAATCCTGGAGAAATGATCTCCAGGATTTTTGATATCAGGGATTATCTCTGAACGATTATGCATATTGTTTACTGAAATTCAGGCTCGATCAGACCAAATGTACCGTTCTTTCTCTTGTACACGACATTAACTTCTTCTGTCTCTGCGTTAGAGAATACGAAGAAATCGTGTCCGAGAAGTTCCATCTGTACACAAGCATCTTCAGGGAACATTGGCTTGATACCAAACTTCTTGGTGCGCACGATCTGAATCTCGTCATTGCTGTCGATGGCAGGTTCTTCTTCAAAGAATTCCTGCTTGAAAGCTCCGCCTTCCTGATGCCTTGCTATCAGTTTGTTTTTATATTTGCGAAGTTGACGCTCGATCACTTCTTCTACGAGGTCAATGGATACATACATATCTGTGCTTGTCTGCTCAGAACGGATGATATCACCTTTGACCGGAATGGTTACCTCGATCTTCTGACGGTCTTTTTCAACGCTTAAGGTTACGATGATTTCTGTGTCAGGTGTAAAATACCTCTCCAGCTTACCAAGCTTATTGATGACGCTGTCTTTCAGACCAGGGGTTACTTCGATGTTCTTTCCACTGATGATAAAATTCATAAAATCCACTCCTTTAACAGTGATTTTCAGAAAAATAAAATGTCTGACAATTGATACTTCAAACAACAATCTTTCTGATATGTTGAGTATAGCACGTTTGTCAGACATTGTATAGTTTTTATTTATTTTCTTTTTCACTCTTTTTGTCGCCTTCGTCATCGGTATCGGCAGAGAGTACATGAGTGGTAAACAGGAACTTTCTTGTGGCGAACAGTACGGCAATGGCGCATACACCGATCAGGCTGGTAATCGCTGAGGTGTGGTCGATAATGACCTGCCTTGCCAGTGCAAATACCAGCAGTTCGAATACCATATCAGAAGTGTGATAATACATCATGCGGATCAGTTCTACACAGATTATCAGGTTCATGCTGTAAGAAAGGAGATGCTCATATGCTTCGAACGGATCAGCATCCATCAGGTGAAAGATGGAACAGATCAGACGGAAGCAGAGGAGCCCGGTGCCGATCAGCATGGCTATGGTGATGATCATTTCCAGTGCATAAGCAAGACTGGAAATGATAAGAGTACATTTTTCTTTCATAGGCATCCTCCACAGATTAACTCTGTTTCATGTTAGCACGCTTACGGAGTCTTGGATCCAGGATTTTCTTGCGGATACGAAGACTCTTAGGTGTTACCTCCAGTAATTCATCGGTGTCGATGAAGTCCAGAGCTTCTTCCAGACTCAGTACCTTTGGTGTGGTCAGACGAAGCGCGTCATCAGCACCAGATGAACGGGTGTTGGTCAGGTGCTTGGTCTTGCATACATTTACTTCGATGTCGTCAGTCTTGCCATTCTGTCCGATGACCATACCGGAGTATACTTTTTCACCAGCACCGATGAAGAGAGTACCACGTTCCTGAGCATTGAACAGACCGTAAGTAACAGATTCTCCGGTCTCGAATGAGATCAGGGAGCCCTGTTTACGATACTGGATGTCGCCCTTGTATGGAGCATATCCGTCGAACAGTGTGTTCATGATACCATTTCCCTTGGTGTCAGTCATGAATTCGCCACGGTAACCGATCAGACCACGGGCAGGGATAGAAAATTCCAGACGGGTATAAGCACCGCTGCTGGCATCCATGTTGCGAAGTTCACCTTTTCGCTGACCTAATTTCTCAATGACAGTTCCGGTAAATTCGTCCGGTACGTCAATATATGCAAGTTCCATTGGCTCCAGAAGTTTGCCTTTTTCATCTTTTTTGTACAGAACCTCAGCTTTACTTACTGCAAATTCATATCCTTCACGGCGCATATTCTCGATCAGGACAGACAGGTGAAGCTCACCACGTCCGGATACTTTAAAACTATCCATATTGTCTGTCTCTTCTACGCGGAGGCTGACGTCAGTATTCAACTCGCGCATCAGACGGTCACGAATGTGACGGGAAGTTACGTATTTACCTTCCTGACCTGCGAGTGGACTGTCGTTTACGATAAACTGCATTGCAATCGTAGGCTCAGAGATTTTCTGGAATGGGATTGCCTGCGGATTCTCCGGTGAGCACAAGGTATCACCAATGGAAATGTCTGAGATACCGGATACAGCCACGATAGAACCGATGGTAGCTTCCTTGACATCAATCTTGTCCAGTCCGTCGAATTCGTACAGCTTACTGATACGTACCTTTTCCTGGCGATCCGGATTGTGTTCATTGACTACGACCATATCCTGGTTTACACGGATGGTTCCGTTATCAACTTTACCGATTCCGATACGTCCTACGTATTCGTTATAATCGATGGTGCTGATCAGTACCTGTGTGCCGGCTTCCGGATCACCTTCTGGTGCAGGAATATAGTCCAGAATCGTCTCGAACAGTGGAATCATGTTGTCCGGGCTGTCATCCAGCTCCAGGATCGCGTAACCATTTTTAGCGGAAGCGTATACGAATGGGCATTCAAGCTGCTCCTCGTCAGCATCCAAATCGATAAAGAGTTCCAGTACTTCATCGATGACTTCCTCCGGTCTTGCTTCCGGACGATCGATCTTATTGATGCACACGATAACCGGCAGTTTCAGTTCCAGAGCTTTGCGCAGTACAAACTTGGTCTGTGGCATGGCACCTTCAAATGCATCTACTACCAGAACAACACCATTTACCATCTTGAGAACACGCTCTACCTCGCCGCCGAAGTCGGCATGTCCCGGTGTGTCGATGATATTGATTTTGGTATCTTTATAATATACGGCGGTGTTCTTGGAGAGGATGGTAATACCACGCTCGCGTTCGATGTCGTTGGAGTCCATGACACGTTCCGCAACTTCCTGATTCTCACGGAATACACCACTCTGTTTCAGCAATTCATCCACAAGTGTCGTCTTGCCATGATCGACATGGGCAATGATCGCGATATTGCGGACGTCTTCTCTTTTTTGTCTCATAAATATCTTCCTTTACAATTCAATACTTTTACCTATTTAATGTGTTCAACTTTAGTATTGTATCATATTTTTTTGAAATTACAACTACTAATCAAAGAAAAGAAAAACCGGAAGAAAAGCAGTTCTAAAGAGAAATGTGAATGCATAAACTAGGTATTACCCCGGTGAATGACAGAGTAATGCCGGGAGACAAAGAAGCCTGAAATACATTTCGGAGGAAGGGAGAATTACATTGATGTCAGATAAGATTATTGAAAACAACCAGGTGACAATTATCGGAGAGATCGCAGGAAAATTTGTATTCAGCCATGAGGTTTTCGGAGAAGGCTTTTATATGGTAGATGTGTTGGTCAGACGACTCAGTAACTCGGAAGATCAGATTCCGCTTATGATCTCAGAGAGACTTTTGGATGTGACGCAGGACTATACGGGTGAATACATTATGGTAAATGGACAGTTCCGTTCCTATAATCGTCACGAAGAGCAGAAGAACCGGCTGATCTTGTCGGTATTTGTGCGGGAAGTGGAATTTATCAGTGAGGAACCGGACGGTGCTAAGACGAATTCAGTGCTGCTTGATGGCTATATCTGTAAACAGCCGATCTATCGAAAAACACCGTTAGGACGTGAGATCGCAGATCTGTTACTGGCAGTTAACAGACCATATGGTAAGTCGGATTATATTCCGTGTATCTGTTGGGGACGCAATGCAAGGTACGCTTCCGCTTTTGAGGTAGGAGAGCATGTACAGGTGCTTGGAAGGATTCAAAGCAGAGAGTATGTGAAACGTCTGTCAGAGACTGAGACAGAGAAACGGACGGCTTATGAAGTATCTGTCAGCAAGCTGGAATGTATGGATGATGCAGAGGAATGATAAAGATTAAATTCGCTCCGGTCACAGAGACGCCATAATCGCTCCATTGACACGAAAAAAGAATAATGTTAAAATTTCGTACATATATAAATATTCAGCAGTTCAGGAGGGATAATATGGCAATATTTACAGGCGCAGGAGTGGCACTGGTCACACCTTTTCATGAAGATGGAAGCGTTAATTATGACAAATTAGATGAGCTGATTGATTACCATTGCGAACATGGTACAGACAGTATTATTATATGTGGAACAACAGGAGAATCTTCTACTTTATCGGAAGAAGAACATATGGAGTGCATCCGCTTCGCGGTAGAACGTACCAGGAAGAGACTTCCGGTAATTGCAGGTACCGGTTCCAACGCTACTTATACAACGATTGATATGTCGAAAGAAGCAGTAGAGTATGGCGTAGACGGACTTCTTCTGGTGACACCATATTATAACAAAGCGACACAGGATGGCTTGATCGCACACTATAAGGCAGTTGCAAAGGAAGCAAAGGCTCCGATCATTATGTACAGCGTAGCCAGCCGTACAGGCATGAATATTGCTCCTGAGACGGTAGCAACACTGGTAAAAGAGACGGATAATATCGTAGCGATCAAAGAAGCATCCGGTAATATCAGCCAGGTGGCTAAGATCATGAATCTGACAGACGGAAAGATAGATCTGTATTCCGGTAATGATGATCAGATTGTTCCGCTTCTTTCATTGGGTGGTATTGGTGTGATCTCGGTACTCTCTAATGTAGCCCCACAGTATACACACGATATCTGTGCGAAGTTCTTTGAGGGAGATGTAAAGGCTGCATGTGATATGCAACTTAAGGCGATTCCGTTGATTGAGCAGTTATTCTGTGAGGTGAATCCGATCCCGGTTAAGAAGGCAGTGAACCTGATGGGAATGGAATGCGGAGGACTTCGTATGCCTCTGACAGATATTTCAGCAGAGCATGAGAAGAGCCTGGCAAAAGCCATGAAGGATTTTGGTATTCAGCTTGTATAAGTGAGTTAATAAGTCATATAACAAGGACAGACGGCGGGATGATCGCCCTCTGTCCTTACATAGCATATAGGAGGATTCTGATGATAAAAGTATTAATGCATGGATGTAACGGCAAGATGGGACAGGTAGTCAGCCGCATGGTGGATGAGACAGAAGGAATGGAACTGGCTGCAGGTGTGGACAGATTCCTTGGAAGAGAGAATCCATATCCGGTATTTGAAAGCGTGGAAGCGTGTGATGTGCCGGTAGATGTAGTGATCGATTTTTCCAATGCGGCAGCAGTAGATGACCTGCTGGAAGCATGTGCGAAGAAAGGGCTACCGGTGGTTCTGTGTACTACAGGACTGAGTGAAGAACAGATAGCAAAGGTTAAGAAGACTTCGGAAAAAGTTGCAGTGCTTCGTTCTGCTAATATGTCTCTGGGAGTGAACCTGTTGATGAAGCTTCTGAAGGATGCATCTAAGGTGCTTGCTCCGGCAGGATATGACATTGAGATCGTAGAGAAACATCACAATCAGAAAGTAGATGCACCGAGCGGTACAGCACTGGCGCTGGCAGATTCTATCAATGAAGCGATGGACAATGTATACTCATATACCTACGATAGAAGTCAGGAGAGAAAGAAACGTTCTGATAAGGAAATTGGTATCGCGGCAGTACGCGGCGGTACGATCGTAGGCGAACATGAAGTAATCTACGCCGGTGAAGATGAAGTGATCGAATTCAAACATACTGCATATTCCAAAGCTATTTTTGCAAAGGGAGCAGTGTCCGCAGCAGCATTTCTGGCAGGAAAAGAGCCGGGACTTTATGATATGTCAGATGTGATCCAGTTCTAGTTTTCCAGATACTTCCATTCATGGAATGAGCCTGATATGGTATATATTCTTAAAAAATGCAGATATTACTGGTACCAAGTATTACTTGATTATCAAAGAATATACATGAAAGGGAGATTTAATCTATGAAACAGTTAAAGAAAACGCTGGCAATTCTGCTGTGTGCAGGATTGATGTGTGGACTTACCGGTTGTGGAAACAGTGGCGATGCTGCAGATAACGGCACGGTAAATGATGGCACAATTGATGATGCCGGTGATGCGATTCGGGACGGTGCCGATGATGCTGGTGATGCAATCCGGGACGGTGTCGACGATGCTGGTGATGCAGTTCGTGACGGCGCAGATGATCTGGATGGCGATGTGCAGAACAACAACAGTGATAACAGAACTAACAGATAAGAGAGTTAAGCAGACGGAGGATGTGCTCCTCCGTCTGTCTTTATATAAGGAAAAAGATTGGGAGAAAGAGAATGCGGTTCAGACCATGTATCGATATACATAATGGAAAGGTGAAACAGATTGTGGGCGGAAGCCTGAAAGATGCCGGAGATCAGGCAGAAGAGAATTATATTTCGGAACAGGACAGTACCTTTTATGCAAAAATGTACAAAAAGGACAATTTGAGAGGTGGACACATTATCCTGCTGAATCCGGCAGGATCCGAATACTACGAGGCAACCCGTAAGCAGGCACTGGCAGCACTTCAAGCATTCCCAGGAGGGATGCAGATCGGTGGCGGTGTGACAGCGGAGAATGCAAAAGAATATCTGGATGCAGGAGCAAGCCACGTGATTGTGACATCTTATGTGTTCCGAGAAGGAAGAATCCGTTGGGACAGGCTAGAACAACTTCTGCAGGTAACAGGGAGGGAGCATCTGGTTCTGGATCTCAGCTGCAGGAAGCGGGAAGATGGTGCATATTATATTGTGACTGACCGTTGGCAGACATTTACGGATGAGAAGCTTACTTCGGAACTCATGGGAAAGCTTGGCGCTTATTGTGATGAATTTCTGATCCATGGTGTAGATGTGGAAGGAAAATCAGCGGGTGCACCGGAGGATCTGGTGAGCATTCTGGCATCCTGTGAGGGGCGACCGATTACTTATGCGGGAGGAATCGGAACTCTGGAAGATCTGGAACGATTCCGAGTGCAGTCCGGAGGAAAACTGGATTTTACCATTGGCAGCGCTTTGGACCTTTTTGGCGGAAAGGTTGCTTACAATGTTGTTAAGAATTATTATTAAGAATGATAGCGGGAGTCTGATGCCCTGAATCTGTACGGTTGATCCTGTACTTTCAGTAGTTGAAATGATTGAATTGGATGAAGGTTAGTGGTACAATAAAATAGTTATTTTATAGAATTAATGAAAACGAGGAGTTACCAATATGGGCTTATTACAAAAGTTGTTTGGAACACATAGTGAAAATGAATTAAAGCGAATTTATCCTATCGTGGATCGCATAGAAGCACTGGAGCCGGAGATGCAGAAGCTGTCGGATGCAGAGCTTCGGGACAAAACCCGTGAATACAAAGAACGTTATGCAGAAGGAGAGTCTTTGGATGCCTGCTTCCAGAGGCGTACGCGACGGTGAGAGAGGCGTCTGTCAGAGTACTTGGCATGCGTCATTTCCGTGTACAGTTAGTCGGCGGTGTCGTTCTTCATCAGGGACGTATTGCTGAGATGAAGACTGGTGAAGGTAAGACACTGGTATCTACCTTCCGGCATATCTGAATGCATTGACAGGAGAAGGCGTACATATCGTTACGGTCAATGACTATCTGGCAAAGCGTGACTCAGAGTGGATGGGACAGGTACATGAATTTCTGGGACTGACAGTCGGCGTAGTACTGAACAGTATGGACAAAGAAGAACGTCGTGCTGCTTATAACTGCGACATTACTTACGTAACAAATAACGAACTCGGATTTGATTATCTGAGAGATAACATGGTCATTTACAAGGAACAGCTGGTACAGCGCGGCATGAAGTTTGCTGTTATCGATGAGGTCGACTCTGTATTGATCGATGAAGCACGTACACCACTGATCATTTCCGGACAGAGCGGCAAGTCAACGAAGCTTTATGAAGCATGTGACATTCTTGCAAGACAGATGGAAAAAGGTGAAGCCAGCGGAGAGTTCTCCAAGATCAACGCCATCATGGGAGAAGAGATTGAGGAAACCGGAGACTTTATCGTAGATGAGAAGGAAAAGAACATCAACCTGACAGAAGATGGTGTGAAGAAGGTAGAGAAGTTCTTCCATCTGGACAATCTGGCTGATCCGGAGAACCTGGAAATCCAGCATAATATTATCCTGGCACTCCGTGCGCATAACCTGATGTTCCGTGACCAGGATTATGTGGTTAAGGATGATGAAGTACTGATCGTAGATGAATTTACCGGACGTATCATGCCGGGACGCCGTTATTCTGATGGTCTGCATCAGGCGATTGAGGCGAAGGAACATGTAAAGGTGAAACGTGAGAGTAAGACGCTGGCGACCATTACATTCCAGAATCTGTTTAATAAATACGAGAAGAAGAGTGGTATGACAGGTACCGCGCTGACAGAGGAGAAGGAGTTCCGTGAGATCTACGGAATGGACGTTGTAGAAATCCCGACCAATAAGCCGGTCATCCGTCAGGATCTGGATGATGCCGTATATAAGACGCAAAAGGAAAAATACAGAGCAGTCTGCGATGCAGTAGAAGAAGCACATGCCAAAGGACAGCCGGTGCTGGTTGGTACGATCACGATCGAGGTATCGGAACTTCTGAGTGGTATGCTGAAGCGAAGAGGTGTACAGCATAATGTATTGAATGCCAAGTTTCATGAGATGGAAGCTGAGATTGTAGCGCAGGCAGGTCAGCATGGAGCGGTAACGATCGCTACTAATATGGCCGGTCGTGGTACGGATATTAAGCTGGACGATGCGGCAAGAAAGGCTGGCGGTCTTAAGATCATCGGTACAGAGCGTCATGAGTCCAGACGTATTGACAATCAGCTCCGTGGACGTGCCGGACGACAGGGAGATCCGGGTGAATCCAGATTCTACATTTCTCTGGAAGATGATCTGATGCGTTTGTTTGGTTCTGAACGTCTGATGAGCGTGTTTAATGCACTTGGTGTAGAAGATGGCGAACAGATTGAGCATAAGATGTTATCCAGTGCAATTGAGAAGGCGCAGGAGAAGATTGAGAATAACAACTTTGGTATTCGTAAGAACCTGTTGGAATATGACCAGGTAATGAATGAGCAGAGAGAGATCATCTACTCTGAGAGAAAGAAGGTCCTGGACGGCGAGAGTATGCGTGATTCTATCATCCATATGATCACAGAATATGTGGAGAATCTGGTAGACAGTGATATTCCTGCAGATGCAGATCCGGAAGACTGGGATTTGGTGAACTTTAATGTAAGCCTCTGTAATGTGATCCCGATGAAGCCGGTTGCACCGGAAGAAGTTAAGGATATGAATGCTAAGAAGCTGAAGCATATGCTGAAAGAGCGTGCGGTGAAGCTGTATGAGCAGAAAGAAGCAGAGTTCCCGGAACCAGAGCATATCCGTGAACTGGAGCGAGTGGTTCTTCTGAAGGTTATCGATAATAAATGGATGGATCATATCGATGACATGGATCAGCTGCGTCAGGGTATTGGATTGCAGGCATATGGTCAGAGAGATCCGAAGGTTGAGTACAAGATGATCGGATATGAGATGTTTGATGAGATGACAAGAGCAATTTCTGCTGATACGATCCGTGCATTATACCGTGTGAAGATCGAGCAGAAAGCAGAACGCGAAGAAGTAGCCAAGGTAACCGGTACGAATAAGGATGAAAGTGCCGTACGTGCACCGAAAAAGCGTGAGAATAAGAAAATCTATCCAAATGATCCATGTCCATGTGGAAGTGGTAAAAAGTATAAACAGTGCTGCGGACGTAAATAAACGTCCCGGTATTTCATGTATTTAAGTAGAAAGAGGTGATAGTGTGGTAGAACTGGACCAGTATAAAGGACGGCTCAGTGCTTACGAGAGCCCACTTGCTGAAATGAGGGATTCACTTTGACATCCCTGGAAAGAAACAGAGGATTGAAGAATTAGAACGTAAGATGGAAGAACCGGGATTCTGGGATGAACCGGAAGTAAGCCAGAAGATTATGAAGGAGCTCAAAGACCTGAAAGATCAGGTGGAGACAGTGGGACATCTGGAACAGAGCTATGAAGATATTGGATTGTTGATTGAGATGGCGTATGAGGAAGAAGACCAATCGGTACTTCCTGAGATAGAAGAAGAGCTGAATGCATTTGAAGAGGGTTATGAGAGCCTGCGCATCCAGACACTTCTGTCGGGCGAATATGATAAGTATAATGCAATTGTAACACTTCATGCAGGAGCTGGCGGAACGGAGTCCTGTGACTGGGCGAGCATGCTGTACCGTATGTACAGCAGATTTGCAGAGCGCAAAGGATTCGGTGTGAAGGTGCTGGACTTTCTGGAAGGAGATGTGGCAGGGATTAAAACGGTTACGTTTGAGGTCAGTGGTGAGAATGCCTATGGATATTTTAAGTCTGAAAAAGGTGTACACCGCCTGGTGCGTATTTCGCCATTTAATTCTGCAGGAAAGAGACAGACATCATTTGCATCCTGTGATGTGATTCCGGATATTGAGGATAATATTGATGATATTGAACTCAGTGATGATGAACTGAAGATCGATACCTATCGAGCCAGTGGAGCGGGTGGTCAGCATGTCAATAAGACATCATCGGCAATCCGTATCACGCATCTGCCGACAGGAATTGTGGTACAGTGCCAGAATGAACGCTCACAGCATCATAACCGTGATAAGGCAATGCAGATGCTGAAAGCGAAGTTAAAGCTTCTGAAAGAGCAGGAGCAGGCGGATAAGGTGTCAGATATCCGTGGTGAGATCAAAGAGATCGGATTTGGCAATCAGATCCGTTCATACGTTATGCAGCCGTATACGTTGGTGAAGGATCACCGGACAGGTGCGGAGAGCAGCAACGTTGGCGCAGTGCTGGACGGAGCATTGGAACCATTTATTAATGCTTTTTTACAGGAACAGAGGAAAGGGTAGAAGATATGGCAAAGATAGCAGTGCTTGGATATGGAACAGTAGGATCCGGAGTCTATGAGGTACTCCGTGCCAACCGTGAAGTGATCGCACAGAGAGCAGGAGAAGAACTGGAAGTAAAATATGTACTGGATCGGAAAGATTTTCCGGGAGATCCGGCACAGGAGTTAATCACTCATGATTTTGAAGAGATCATAAATGACGAAGAAGTTCAGATCATTGTAGAAGTGATGGGTGGTATTGAACCGGCTTATACATTTGTAAAGAGAAGTCTTCTGGCAGGAAAGAATGTTGTTACTTCGAATAAGGCACTGGTAGCAAAGCATGGCGCAGAGCTGATCCGTGTTGCAAAAGAGCAGAATGTGAATTTCTTCTATGAAGCAAGTGTGGGTGGAGGCATTCCAATCCTCAGAAGCTTGTATGAATCTCTGACCGGAGACGTGATCGAAGAGATTGTGGGAATTCTGAATGGAACAACTAACTATATGATGACTAAGATGTTTTATGAAGGCGCCGGATACGATGATGTCTTAAAAGAGGCACAGGACAATGGATTTGCAGAGCGTAATCCGGAGGCAGATGTGGAAGGCTATGACGCCTGCCGTAAGATTGCAATCCTGGCGTCTATTATTTCCGGTAAGCAGGTAGATTTTGAAGACCTTTACTGTGAAGGTATTACGAAAGTAACAGTAGAAGATATGCAGTATGCAAAGGTAATGGGAAGAACGGTGAAGCTTCTTGCAACATGCAAGAGACATGGTGAGACGCTTAGTGCCATGGTATCTCCGTGTCTCCTGAGTCAGGCTCATCCACTGTTCAGTGTTAACGGAGTCTTTAATTCAGTATTTGTACATGGCAATATGCTGGGCGATGCGATGTTTTACGGAAGTGGCGCAGGCAAGCTTCCAACGGCCAGTGCTGTAGTTGGTGATATAGTCGAAGCAGTTAAGAATATCGGTCATAACCTTGGCTATGGATGGAGCGAGGAGAAACTTCAAATTCAGAAACAGGAAGAAGTTGAGCATCGTTTCTTTGTGCGTATCAAAGGTAAGAAAGAAGAACTTCAGCAGAAACTGGAAGCATCCTTCGGAATGCTACAGTATGTTGAAGTTCCGGAGATTGCTGGAGAGTTCGGATTTGTGACAGAATCCATGAAAGAGGGCTTATATGAGAAAAAAGTGTCTGATTATACAGAAGATATTATCAGCATGATTCGCGTGGAGGACTAGTTTATGAAATATATCATCGTGTTAAGTGACGGAATGGCAGGAAGATCGCTGGAGGAATTGGGCGGTAAGACAACGCTGGAAGCTGCTGATACACCGAATTTTGACCGCCTTGCAGAGAAAGCGGAGATCGGACTGGCATCTATGGTGCCGGAAGGAATGGCACCGGGAAGTGATACTGCCAATCTGTCAGTAATGGGATATGATCCGAAGATTTATTATACCGGAAGATCACCGTTAGAAGCACTCAGTATCGGTGTAGATATGGCAGCAGATGATGTGTCGTTCCGCTGTAATCTTGTGACACTGACGGAAGATGGTGGTGCTTACGAAGATCAGAAGATCATCGATCATAGTTCCAGTGAGATCAGTACCGAAGATTCTACCGTTTTGTTAGAGGCATTAAAAGAAGGCCTGAAAAGAGAAGGTTATGAATTCTACGCAGGTACCAGTTACCGTCATCTTCTGATCTGGAAACATGGTAAAGTGTTAGAGCTTACGGCGCCGCATGATATCCTGACAAAGACCGTTGGAGAATACCTGCCGAAGGATTCAGTACTTCTTGACATGATGAAGAAGAGCTATGAGATATTGAAAGATCATCCGATCAATGTAGAGCGTAAGAAGCAGGGACTGAACCCGGCTAATTCTGCATGGTTCTGGGGTGCAGGTACCAGACCGGCACTTGCATCATTTGAAGAAAAGACCGGCAAAAAGGGTGTGATGATCTCGGCGGTGGATCTGTTGAAAGGAATTGCAGTCGGTGCAGATATGGATCGTATTATCGTAGAAGGTGCCAATGGTGGACTGCATACCAATTATGAGGGCAAAGCAGATGCGGCAATCCACGCATTGTTAGAGGATGGTTATGATTTTGCTTATGTACATGTAGAAGCACCGGATGAGATGGGACACATGGGTTCTATGACGGATAAGATTACAGCGATTGAGAATGTGGACGGTCGTGTTGTGGCAAGGATCACGGAAGCAATGGACCGGTCGGGAGAAGATTACAGACTAATGATACTTCCGGATCATCCGACGCCGATCTGTGTGAGAACACATACATCTGAGCCGGTTCCGTATATGATTTACGACAGTAGAAAGGCAATTGACGGAATTTATACATATAATGAAAAAGAAGCAGCAAAGAGCACATGCATCTGGAAGGATGGTTATCGATTGATCGATCATCTTCTGGAATGCTAAGGAGGAGCTATGTTAATTGTAAAGAAGTTTGGCGGAAGTTCTGTGGCTAATAAAGAAAGAATATTTCGCGTGGCAGAGAGGTGCATCGAAGATTATAGAGCCGGTCATGATGTAGTAGTAGTATTGTCAGCAATGGGAGATACGACCGATGATCTGATCGCTATGGCACATAGCATTCATGCTAATCCAAAGAAAAGAGAGTTGGATATGCTCCTGACCACAGGAGAACAGGTATCCGTATCCCTGATGGCTATGGCTATGCAGAGCCTGGATGTACCTGCAGTATCGCTGAATGCGTTTCAGGTGCAGATGCATTCTACAGAACGGTATGGCAATGCAAGATTCAAGAGGATTGATACAGATCGTATTACCCACGAGCTGGATTCACGAAAGATTGTAATCGTGACTGGTTTTCAGGGCGTTAATAAATATGATGATCTGACGACACTTGGCCGAGGTGGATCTGATACCACAGCAGTGGCACTGGCAGCAGCGTTACATGCTGACAGGTGTGAGATATTTACGGATGTCGACGGTGTCTACACAGCTGATCCGAGAATCGTAAAGAATGCGATGAAACTGGATGAAGTGACCTATGATGAGATGCTGGAGTTAGCCTCTCTTGGAGCGAAAGTCTTACATAACAGATCAGTGGAAATGGCTAAAAAATACGGCGTAGAGCTGGTGGTAAGATCCAGCCTGAACCGTTCAGAAGGTACAGTGATCAAGGAGAAAGTCAAAATGGAAAAAATGTTAATCACAGGCGTTGCAGCCGACACGAATACTGCAAGAATCTCAGTGATCGGAGTAGACGATCAGCCGGGAACTGCATTCCGCATTTTCAATACACTTGCAAAGAATAATATGAACGTAGATATCATCCTGCAGTCAGTGGGACGAGATGGAACTAAGGATATTTCATTTACTGTATCCGAGGATGATCTGGATGATGCAATCCATATTCTGGAGGATCACAAAGAAGCACTGACGATTAAAGAAATCACAAGCAATAGAGATGTGGCTAAGATTTCTGTAGTCGGTGCCGGTATGATGAGTAATCCTGGTGTGGCTGCTAAGATGTTCGAGACTCTCTATAATGCGAGAATTAACATCAATATGATTGCTACATCTGAGATCCGTATTACAGTACTGGTTGACAAAAAGGATGTAGAGAAAGCATTGAATGCTGTACACGACGGATTTGCCGGACAGCTGGAATAAAGAAAAGGGGCTGTCGGTTAATGGCAGTTCTAAACGGGGGAGGCAGATGAATCGAAATGATTCATCTGTCTCCCCTAAATTTTATCTATAAAAAGAGAAAAAGGTGGCTAATA
>NZ_QSDM01000019.1:0-50690 GCF_003464045.1 Dorea sp. AM58-8
ACGGAAAGGCTTGTCCTCTCACACATATTCTATTTTAGTAGGTACAACAGTTGCCTTTCTCCTTGTATTTTCGTTGTTTTCATTACTTGCGTTATCTACAACCCCCATGACCGGCATCCATCATAATTGAATAAGCCATATTTACCATATCCTTTTTATCCACTCTATATCAGAATATGCCACAACATCGGAAATGCTAAAAAGCCCGACTGTTCCTTCCGAAACAATCAGGCTTATGTACTGTAATCCTCTGGTTTATCACGAGATTCTTACTGATTATTTATCACCATGGATTTTTCTTTTCTCGATATCCATCAGCATGTTCACACGTCTCTCATGCTTTCCGCCCATGAATTCTGCATTCAGCCACTCATCTACGATCATCTTAGCTGTCTCGATACCGATAACTCTTGCTCCAAATGCAAGGATGTTGGTATTATTGTGCTGTCTGGAAAGTTTAGCTGTATATGGCTCGCTGCAGACAACTGCACGGATACCTTCTACTTTATTAGCAGCCAGAGAAATACCAACTCCTGTACCGCAGATCAGGATACCAAGATCCACATCACCATGCGCTACTGCTTCACCGACCTTTTCTCCATATACCGGATAGTCACAGCTCTCATTAGAGTCTGTTCCGTAATTAACTACTTCATATCCTTTTTCCTTCAGATATTCTGAAATCTCATTCTTCATATCTACTGCAGCATGATCATTTCCAATTCCTATTTTCATAATTTCCGTTCCCCTTTCTGGACTTCAAAGGTACTACGTAATACCTTTTCATTTTTCACTTCTTATATTATAATAAATATCGATCTTAATCAACAATTTATTTGAGGTATCTTATTATGATAAAATTAATTGCAAGCGATATTGATGGTACATTACTTACCAATCATGGACAGATCGTTCCGGAGCGGACTGCTGATTTAATTCGCCGTCTCATCGATAAGGGGATATATTTTACCGCCGCAAGTGGTCGGCAATACAGTAATCTCCGCCGAATGTTTGACCCCATCAGCGAGAATATCTGCTATGCTGCCGAAAATGGCTGCCTCTGCGCACACAAGAATGAAATCATCAGCAAAATGTATCTGCCACAGGATATCTGCATGGATATTATTGATGCAATCCACGATTTTCCTGATTGTTACGGCATGGTTTCCGGAGTAAATACAAGTTACATAGACACCGACAATCCGGAAATATATGATCTGATCAAAAACACAAATAAGTATAACGTTACAAAAGTGAAGGATCTCAAAACAGATGTCCCAGAGCCAATCCTGAAAATTGCCGTCTGCGACCCAAAGCATGGCACAACACGCATCGGACCACATTTCGGTAAATTGTTCCAGGGCGAAGTGCATGCTGTGACTGCCGGTCTGATCTGGGTAGACTTTGTTGGAGATAACGCCAACAAAGGTCTTGGATTAAAAGCCATTCTGGATTACCTGCATATCGATCCATCTGAGTGTATTGCATTCGGCGATCAGTTGAATGATATCGAAATGTTAAAAGTTGCAGGAACCAGCTATGCCATGTCCACCGGCATGCCCGAAGTACGTGCACTTGCCGACCATATCACGGACTGTGTGGATGACGTGCTTGAGGAAATACTTCGCAATCTTTAATATGTACATATATGCAAAAGGCCATAGTTAATCAAACGCTTTGATTAACTATGACCTCATTTTCCCTATTATCCTCTGTTTAAATTATTTAAGAACATGTGATGCAACTCCCCAGACTGCCAGAACAATGCCAATACCACGATAAAACTTTTGATGTTTCTCGGTTGTATTCGCATAAATATAGGAAGTCTTTGGACTAAATACCAATACGAATCCGAGTACCATAATCAGATTCATTAGTGCCTCTGTATAATCCATTCTCTATTCCTCCTCACAAGCCAATATCTTCTTGTATATATAACCAATGCCAACTGCGCCCAGCGTAATACCCGTCACCAGCTATCCGTGTACTAAAATGCACCAGCTCCCGGTATCTTCGGTTGATAACGCATATCCGATACCGTATATACGGTAATAAATGCCTTCGGATCAAGCTTGTTAATGTAATTCATCAGTTTCTGATATTCATTCTTATCCACAATGGTAATGATCTCATGTCTCTTTTCCATGTTGTAGGCACCGATCGACTCATAAATTGTTGCTCCACTGTGTAGTTCATGGAGAATAAATCTCCGTAGTTCTTCCTCATGTTTCGTAATGATGCAGACTCGCCGTTTCAGATTCTGGCCAAAGATAAAATGATCTACCACAATGCCATTAAAATATGTGCCAAGGATACTTAATACGACCGTCTTTTTATCATAGACCAATGCTGCCGAAAGCGCCACACACATTCCAGACAAAGACATTGCTCTGCCAAGTTCGATATGCAGATACTTATTCATAATCTTTGCCACAATATCCAGGCCGCCGGAAGATGCATTCATATTAAACAGAATGCTGAGTCCTACACTGACTACCAATACATAGCACAGCACATCCAACTCCTGACTGTTCGTCAGGGATTCAATATTTGGAAATATTCTCTCGAATAATCCGATAAACACTGGCAATGCAATACTGGTATAGACCGTTTTTATACCAAATTCCTTCCCGCAGGTAATGAATCCGATGAGCAGTAATACCACATTCAGGATCATCGTAATTACCGACAACGGCAACGGTATAAAATTCGTAAGTATAATTCCAAGACCAGAAATGCTACTGACCGTTGTATGACTCGGTACCAAAAAAAAGTATACAGCTGCTGCAATGATTGCCACCGCTCCTGTCAACGTAAAGACTTCCCCAATTACGCCTTTATATGTGAGTTTTTTCTTCATTTCCCCATTCCATCCTATCATGACATTTGATATATATTATACCGTATGGAAATCATCTCGTACAACAATTAGTTATCCGAATTTGTCTTTGAATCTTTAGCAGAATCCTCTCCAGACGATGACATCTCTCCCGCACTCTCAATCTGCGCTTCCAGACTGGCGTTCTTCTCCCTTAATTCAGCCATCTTACTGTTCAATTCCATATTCTCTGAATACACTTCTTTGTAAGTATTACGCAGCATATGTAACTGGCTCACAGATATCACAAGCAGTACAGCAAGAACCACGATTGCAATATTCTTCCAACCAATCTTAGCAATCTTTTCCTTCATAGTTCAAACCTCCCATGCCTTACTCTCTATTGTGTAGAATATTATAATTCAGATTACAGCGAATGCCAAGTTGAATTTTAAAAATACCCCAGAAGCCTAAGCCTCTGGGGTAAATATTTGAGTTAATATTCTGATAACAGATTATAATTACTCGATGATTGTAGCAACACGTCCTGATCCTACAGTACGTCCACCTTCACGGATAGCGAAACGAAGACCCTGCTCCATAGCTACTGGATGAATCAGTTCGATTGTCATCTCTACGTTATCTCCAGGCATACACATTTCAACACCTTCTGGAAGGTTACATACACCTGTTACGTCTGTTGTTCTGAAGTAGAACTGTGGACGGTAGTTGTTGAAGAATGGAGTATGACGTCCACCTTCGTCTTTTGTCAGAACGTATACCTGACCAGTACACTTTCTGTGGCAGGTTACGCTGCCTGGTTTAATAAGACACTGACCTCTTTCGACGTCTTCTCTCTTGATACCACGAAGCAGAGCACCGATGTTATCACCAGCCTGTCCTTCGTCAAGGAGCTTACGGAACATCTCGATACCAGTTACAGTTGTCTTCTGGATCTCTTCTTTAATACCAACGATTTCAACTTCTTCGTTGAGGTGGATTGTACCACGCTCTACTCTACCAGTTGCAACAGTACCACGTCCTGTGATAGTGAATACGTCCTCGATTGGCATAAGGAATGGCTGATCTGTAGGACGCTGTGGGTCTGGGATGTACTCATCAACAGTATCCATCAGTTCCATGATCTTGTCGCCCCACTCTGAGTGTGGATCCTCAAGAGCTTTAAGAGCTGATCCCTGGATGATTGGTGTGTCATCGCCTGGGAATTCATACTCGTCAAGTTTCTCACGGATTTCCATCTCTACCAGTTCAAGAAGCTCCTCATCGTCTACCATGTCACATTTGTTCATGAATACTACGATGTAAGGAACACCTACCTGACGTGAAAGCAGGATATGCTCTGAAGTCTGAGCCATAACACCATCAGTTGCAGCTACTACAAGGATAGCTCCATCCATCTGAGCAGCACCAGTAATCATGTTCTTAACGTAGTCAGCATGTCCTGGGCAGTCAACGTGTGCGTAATGTCTCTTAGCTGTCTCATACTCTACGTGTGCTGTAGAGATAGTGATTCCACGCTCTCTCTCTTCTGGAGCTTTATCGATGTTCTCGAAATCTACAGCCGCATTACCTTCTACTCTCTCAGACAGAACCTTTGTGATTGCTGCTGTCAGAGTAGTTTTACCATGGTCAACGTGGCCGATGGTACCGATATTACAATGTGGTTTTGTTCTTTCAAATTTAGCTTTTGCCATTTTGAATATCCTCCTTATTCAATTGCCTTCTCAGGCTTTTTTATTTTTTCATGTTAACTCGGCTAATTTTGATTATATTTCAAAATGCCCAGTTTTTCAAGCCTTTTCCATACTTTTTAAGCACAAAATACGCCTGTTTTATTATTTGCTCTCTTTACCAGATAAGATCTTCTCCTGAACTGACTTCGGAACCGGCTCATACTTCTCGAAGAACATTGAGTAGTTACCACGTCCCTGTGTTCTGGAACGAAGGTCTGTAGAGTATCCGAACATTTCTGAAAGCGGTACGTATCCATGTACAATCTTTCCACCGCCCAGATCATCCATACCTTCGATACGTCCACGACGAGAGTTGATATCACCGATAATATCTCCCATGTACTCTTCAGGCATGGTTACTTCTACCTTCATGATAGGCTCAAGCAGTACCGGAGCAGCTTTCTTCATAGCATCCTTAAATGCAAGGGAACCGGCAATATGGAATGCCATTTCACTTGAATCGACTTCATGGTAAGATCCGTCGTATACGTTAGCATGAATACCAACTACCGGGAATCCTCCAAGAATACCAGACTTCATAGCTTCCTCGATACCTTCGCCTACAGCTGGGATATATTCCTTCGGAATAGCACCACCGACAACAGTAGATTCAAACTTGAACAGTTCTTCACCGTTGGCATCCATAGGCTCAAATTTAACTTTACAGTGTCCGTACTGTCCACGTCCACCTGACTGTTTAGCGTATTTGCTGTCAACGTCAACTGCCTTAGTAAATGCTTCTTTGTACGCAACCTGAGGAGCACCTACATTAGCCTCTACCTTGAACTCACGCAGAAGTCTGTCTACGATGATTTCCAGGTGGAGCTCACCCATACCAGCGATGATTGTCTGACCTGTCTCGTGATCTGTATGAGCACGGAATGTCGGATCTTCTTCTGCCAGTTTAGCAAGAGACTCACCAAGTTTACCCTGAGAAGCCTTAGTCTTAGGCTCGATAGCCAGCTCGATAACCGGCTCTGGGAATTCCATAGACTCAAGGATTACCGGATGCTGCTCGTCACAGATTGTATCACCTGTTGTAGTGATCTTAAATCCAACTGCAGCTGCGATATCTCCTGAATATACTTTATCCAGTTCCTGACGTTTGTTAGCGTGCATCTGAAGGATACGTCCTACACGCTCTTTTTTATCTTTTGTTGAGTTATATACATAAGAACCTGAGTTCATAGTTCCTGAATATACTCGGAAGAATGCAAGCTTACCAACGAATGGGTCAGCCATGATCTTGAATGCCAGAGCTGAGAACGGCTCATCATCAGATGAATGTCTCTCAACTTCATTACCATCCATATCAGTTCCCTTGATAGATGGGATATCTGTAGGAGCTGGCATGTACTCAAGAATAGCATCCAGAAGTTTCTGAACACCTTTATTTCTGTAAGCACTCCCGCAGCAAACTGGTACTGCTGTACACTCACATGTAGCTTTACGAAGAACTGCCTTAAGCTGGTCTACTTCCGGAATTTCGTCTTCCAGATACATCATCATAAGTTCGTCATCCAGTTCGCAGATCTTCTCTACGAGTTCTGAACGATACAGTTCAGCATCATCAGCCATATCAGCCGGGATATCTGTGATAGAAATATCATCACCCTTATCATCATTGTAGATGTAAGCTTTCATTTCCATCAGGTCAATGATTCCCTGGAAATCATCTTCTTTACCGATTGGCAACTGAAGAACGATAGCGTTCTTACCAAGTCTTGTTCTGATCTGGTCTACTGCATTGTAGAAATCAGCACCCAGGATATCCATCTTATTGATGAATGCCATTCTAGGTACATTGTATGTGTCAGCCTGACGCCATACGTTTTCTGACTGTGGCTCAACACCACCCTTAGCACAGAACACACCAACAGCGCCGTCCAGTACACGAAGTGAACGCTCTACCTCTACAGTAAAGTCAACGTGTCCCGGAGTATCGATGATGTTGATACGATGTTCCTTAGCACCTGCCTTTGGCTTGCAGTTTTCCTGCAGAGTCCAGTGACATGTGGTAGCGGCTGATGTGATAGTGATACCTCTTTCCTGCTCCTGTTCCATCCAGTCCATGGTAGCAGTACCTTCATGAGTATCACCAATTTTATAATTTACACCGGTATAGTAAAGAATACGCTCTGTAAGTGTAGTCTTACCAGCGTCAATATGCGCCATAATACCGATATTCCTGGTTCTCTCCAATGGATATTCTCTTCCAGCCATTATTGCCTCCTAAAATTAGAAACGATAGTGAGCAAACGCCTTGTTTGCTTCTGCCATCTTGTGCATATCTTCTTTTTTCTTTACAGATGCGCCTGTGTTGTTCATAGCATCCATAATTTCGTTTGCAAGTCTCTCTTCCATGGTCTTCTCGCCTCTCTTGCGTGAGAACATGGTCAGCCAACGAAGTGCAAGTGCCTGTCTTCTGTCTGCTCTTACCTCGATCGGTACCTGGTATGTTGCACCACCGATACGTCTTGCTTTAACCTCGAGTACTGGCATGATATTGTTCATAGCTCCTCAAATACTTCGATTGCCGGCTTGCCTGTCTTTTCTTCTACTCTTGCGAATGCACCGTATACAATCTTCTGAGCTACGCCCTTCTTACCATCTAACATGATGTTGTTGATAAGCTTTGTAACCACTTTGTTGTTGTACATTGGATCCGCTAATACGTCTCTTTTCTGAGTATGTCCTTTACGTGGCACGGTTCTTCCCTCCTTAAATATATTGATTTAATTCATAGGTACTCACATGTGTCGTTCTAATGATACTGTGTAGTGCACAGGGCATACTTCAGGAAAATGTCTACAGATACGCATTGTTCTATCTGCAGATATATCTTCTACCCTGCAACTTACTTCATCATAGTTCTGTTTGTGAATAACAGTTGTCTGCGCTTACGCGCTTATGATATCTTGTCTAAATATCTTATTTAGCGTCTTTTGGTCTCTTTGCACCGTATTTAGAACGAGCCTGACGTCTCTTTGCAACACCTGCTGTATCAAGTGTTCCACGAACGATATGGTATCTTGTACCTGGCAAGTCCTTAACACGACCACCACGGATCAGTACTACACTATGCTCCTGAAGGTTGTGTCCTTCTCCTGGGATATAGCTTGTTACTTCAATTCCGTTAGAAAGACGAACTCTGGCGATCTTTCTAAGAGCTGAGTTAGGCTTCTTAGGTGTAGCTGTCTTAACAGCTGTACAAACACCTCTCTTCTGCGGTGCAGATGTGTCTGTTACTTTCTTTCTTAAAGAGTTGTAACCCTTCTGAAGTGCCGGAGCTGTAGATTTCTTTACAGAAGTCTGACGTCCTTTTCTAACTAACTGGTTAAATGTTGGCATTTCATTCACCTCCTACAATAAAATAAGTTACTGGTTAAACATCTAATGTTTGGCGCACAAAAAACAATGCATTTTTGTGCACACTTGAATATTTTAGTGGGTTTATCTGTAAATGTCAAGGGCTTTTATAAAGAATGTTTGAATCAAATCAAAACAGGCAAGCTCTGATCTTATACGATTTTATACATAAAAAGCCGTACAAAAGAACTCTGCTTCTGCACGGCTTGGATTATTTATACTCCAGGAATGATATTTATCAAATACTCCCATCATTCTTACACGTTTCATTATAACACATACCCCGGTAAATAAAAAGCTGTTTTACTTTTTTCTCGCAACTCTCTGCCGCACTCTGCCGACTCTGCACAATATCAGGATTCCAATCGCAGCCCCTGCGCTGTCCAGTATCACATCCCGGATCTGCCCGCTTCTTCCAGGTACAAAAAGCTGATGAAACTCATCGGTCGCGGCATAGAATGTAGCCCAAATCCAGGCATATCGTATTGCCTTCTTTCCACAGATACCATATGCATACGCTGTTCCCGATACGAGCATTCCAAGAATTGCATATTCTGTCGCATGTGCCATTTTACGGATTGGATATTCGATTTTTTCTGCAAAAGCATTTTGTTCTTCTGTAGTCCACGCATCAAAACCCGCCACTGCTATTTTACCGATCTGTAGTCCTACCGTATAACTCATCTCGGATGACTCTGGTGCCGGTGCAGCCGAGAACCAGAAAATCACCATCATCCAACATAAAGCAAGAACAGGAAGTAAGATTTTACTGATTTTTGACAATGTCTTATTCTCTTTACAATCCAAGGACATCTGCGATTGCTCCCATTTCTTCCAGAGCCACATCAATCAAGTCATCCAGACTGAGCCCAGTAAACTCGATTGCTTCCATATAATCTCTGTTGGCACCAGATGCAAATCGGAGTTCATTAAATCGTTTCATGACAGACTTATGTTTCACGCTTGCAATTTTCTTATCCGGATAGATCTGTGCAACTGCCTTAACAAACCCGCTCATCGGATCTGCCGCAAGCAGTGCATACTGCAGATTGGTCTTAGCTTTCATGCCACATTTCGGATTGTGCGCTTTTATAGCATCCCCAAGAACCGGATCATCTATTCCTTCTTTTTTCAAGATTTCTACCGATGTCGGTCCATGCACGGACATATTGTGCTGCCAGTCACACTGTTCTTCATCCAGATCATGTAAAAGTCCTGCAATTCCCCAGTACTCCACTTCGTCCGGTGCAAGTCTTTTGGCAAGTCCTTTCATAATCGCTTCCACTGCATAAGAGTGCTGAATGTAGCGTTCACCCTTCATATATTTCATCAAAATATCATGTGCCTGTTCTCTGGTAATTCTCTCTGCCATAATTCTGCCTCCTGATTCAGATGCCTGTCAGACCTTTGGCCCCTGGCATCTTTACTATATAGATGTTTTTTGATGCCTGCGGATTGTTTCGTGCTTCGCACTCCCACAATCCTCCCAAATATTCGCATATCGCGGGATTACTATCCCACTTTTATGCTCATATTGGGGCGGGTCCCAAGGTCTTTCATCCACTTACAAGCAAGCTCATGTGGATTCAGACCTTTGGCCCCTGGCATCATATATAAAGAATACTCAGCGACAGTATCTGCCCCTGAGTATTCCATATCATTTATTGTTCTCTTTCAATCAGATGGATTTCCATATCCATTCCCATGCTGTCCGCAATACGGTTCAGCATATCCACAGTCGGACTGTGTTTACCGCTTTCCAGACGTGCGATATTTGGACGCTTTACACCAGATACGTCTGCGACTTCCTGCTGAGTCAGTCCCATTTCCTTTCTGGCCTGCTTATACATTCTTCCAACCGCAACGCTCATCTTCTCCTGGTAAGCTTTGATCACATATACGTTGGTACCTTCGTCTTCCAGATCCACGATCATACCTTCAGCTGCCCGCATGGCTTTAATTTCCTCTACGGTCATCGGACCTTTTCTTACTCTTTCCGGTTCAACATTTTTATTGCTCATGTTCTACGCTCCTATTGTACATCATCCACTTCTTCTGAAAATACCAGATCGTCATCCAACGTGATCTCGTCATTCATCTCGAGTTCTGTACTCAGTTTGACATCACGATACTTTCTCATACCGGTACCAGCCGGAATTGGCTTACCGATAATTACATTTTCCTTCATACCACACAAATGGTCTACCTTACCCTTAATAGCTGCTTCAGTAAGAACCTTTGTGGTTTCCTGGAATGATGCTGCTGAAAGGAATGAGTTCGTTGCAAGAGATGCCTTAGTAATACCAAGCATGATCTGCTCACCAGTTGCCTGCTCAAGTCCTTCTGCTGCAAGCTCTTCGTTCTTATCCTCAAACTCAAGTACATCAACCATTGTTCCCGGAAGGAATCCGGATTCTCCAGCTTCCTCGATGCGGATCTTCTTCAGCATCTGACGAACCAGCACCTCGATATGCTTATCGTTGATTTCTACACCCTGCAGACGGTATACTCTCTGTACTTCCTGGATCATGTAATCCTGCACAGCACGAAGTCCTTTGATCTTCAGGATATCATGTGGGTTAACGCTACCTTCTGTCAGCTCATCACCGGCTTCCAGTACAGCTCCATCAGCGATCTTAATTCTTGATCCATAAGGAATCAGATAAGCCTTAGACTCGCCTGTTTCCTGATTGGTAACGATGATCTCACGTTTCTTCTTCGTATCATTGATTGTGGCAACTCCACCGAACTCTGTGATAATCGCAAGTCCCTTTGGCTTTCTTGCCTCAAAAAGCTCTTCGACACGAGGAAGACCCTGTGTGATATCGTCTCCGGCTACACCACCACTATGGAATGTACGCATGGTCAGCTGTGTACCAGGCTCACCGATAGACTGTGCCGCGATGATTCCAACAGCCTCACCAACCTGTACCGGCTCTCCGGTTGCCATGTTGGCTCCGTAACACTTCGTGCAGACACCATTGTGTGCCTTACATGTCAGGATGGTACGGATCTTCACCTGCTTGAGTGATTCACCATTTTCATCAACACCGTATTTCATAATCTTCTCCGCACGTTTCGGTGTAACCATGTGGTTCGCCTTTACGATTGGGTTACCATCTTTATCTACTACGTCCTCTGCAAGGTAACGTCCTGTAATACGCTCCTGCAGACTCTCGATTTCTTCTTTTCCATCCATGAATGCTTTTACATACATTCCCGGAATCGGCTTGCCTTCCTGAGCACAATCCACATCGTGGATGATCACGTGCTGGGAAACGTCTACCATTCGTCTGGTCAGGTAACCAGAGTCGGCAGTACGAAGTGCTGTATCTGACATACCTTTTCGAGCTCCATGCGCTGACATGAAATACTCCAGTACGTCCAGACCTTCACGGAAGTTAGACTTGATAGGAAGCTCGATCGTACGTCCGGTTGTATCAGCCATCAAACCACGCATACCTGCAAGCTGTTTGATCTGCTTATCAGAACCACGGGCTCCTGAGTCAGCCATCATGAAGATGTTGTTGTATGCATCCAGACCGTCCAGCAGAACCTTAGTCAGGGCATCATCGGTTGTCTTCCATGTCTCTACGACTTCCTTATAACGTTCTTCCTCTGTGATCAGACCACGCTTGAAGTTCTTCGTGATCTTATCTACAGTTTCCTGAGCCTGAGCGATCATTTCCGGCTTCTCCGGCGGTACCGTCATATCGGCGATCGCTACGGTCATGGCAGCTCTTGTAGAATATTTGTATCCGGTTGCTTTTACCGCATCCAGTACTTCTGCTGTAGCTGTTGATCCATGTGTATTAATAACTTTCTCCAGAATCTGTTTCAGCTGTTTCTTACCTACGTGGAAGTCAACTTCCAGAAGCAGCTCGTTGCCCTCAACTTCACGGTCAACAAATCCGAGATCCTGAGGAATGATCTCGTTAAAGATAAATCTTCCCAGTGTAGACTCTACCGTTCCTGTCTTAACAGTTCCGTCCAGCATAGTCTTAGATACGCGCACCTTGATACGTGAATGCAGTGTAACTGCCTGGTTCTCATAAGCCAGAATTGCTTCATTTACGTTCTTGAAGCACTTGCCTTCTCCGACAGCTCCCGGTCTCTCCTGTGTCAGATAGTAAATACCAAGAACCATATCCTGTGAAGGTACCGCTACCGGACCACCATCCGACGGTTTCAGCAGGTTATTTGGCGACAGAAGAAGGAAGCGGCACTCTGCCTGTGCTTCCACTGACAGCGGAAGATGTACCGCCATCTGGTCTCCATCGAAGTCCGCGTTGTACGCTGTACAAACCAGCGGATGAAGCTTAATCGCCTTACCCTCTACAAGGATAGGCTCAAACGCCTGAATACCAAGTCTATGCAGTGTAGGGGCACGGTTCAACATAACCGGATGTTCTTTGATAACATCTTCCAGCACATCCCACACCTCTGGCTGAAGCTTCTCTACCATCTTCTTGGCATTCTTAATATTATGGGCTGCTCCGCTCTGAACCAGTTCTTTCATAACGAAAGGCTTGAACAGCTCGATAGCCATCTCTTTCGGCAGACCACACTGATAGATCTTCAGCTCCGGTCCTACTACGATAACCGAACGTCCTGAGTAGTCAACACGCTTACCCAGCAGGTTCTGACGGAAACGTCCTGACTTACCTTTCAGCATATCAGACAGAGACTTCAGTGCACGGTTACCAGGTCCTGTAACCGGACGGCCACGACGACCATTATCAATTAATGCGTCAACCGCTTCCTGCAGCATTCTCTTTTCGTTTCTCACGATAATGTCCGGAGCTCCCAGTTCCAGAAGTCTCTTCAGACGGTTATTTCTGTTAATAATTCTTCTGTACAGATCATTCAGGTCAGATGTGGCGAAACGTCCACCATCCAGCTGAACCATCGGACGAAGATCCGGCGGGATAACCGGGATGTTAGTCAATACCATCCACTCCGGCTTATTTCCCGACTCACGGAATGCTTCTACCACTTCCAGACGTTTTACGATTCTGGCACGCTTCTGTCCGGTAGCGCCCTCAAGACCTGCCTGCAGCTCTGCGTATTCTTTTTCCAGATCAATCGCTTCCAGAAGTTCTTTGATAGACTCTGCACCCATACCTACACGGAATGCATTGCCCCAGTTCTCTCTTGCTTCCTGATACTCAGCCTCAGAAAGTACCTGTTTGTACATCAGGTTCGTATCACCTGCATCCAGCACGATGTAAGATGCAAAATACAGCACCTTCTCCAGAGTTCTCGGAGACAGATCCAGAATCAGTCCCATACGGCTTGGGATTCCCTTGAAATACCAGATATGGGAAACCGGAGCCGCCAGAGCGATGTGTCCCATACGCTCTCTACGTACACTGGACTTTGTAACCTCAACGCCGCATCGGTCGCAGACTACACCTTTATAACGGATTTTCTTGTACTTTCCGCAGTGGCATTCCCAGTCCTTGCTAGGTCCGAAAATGCGCTCGCAGAAAAGTCCGTCTTTCTCAGGCTTCAGTGTTCTATAGTTAATAGTCTCAGGCTTAGTAACTTCGCCTCTTGACCACTCTAATACTTTTTCAGGTGATGCCAACCCGATTTTGATCGCATCAAAAGTCATAGGCTGGTATGTTTGTTCATTATTATTTGCTGGCATACTGGCACCCCTTTCTACTCTTCGTCAGACAGTTCGTCAAATTCAATCTCAAAGTCACCATTGAGGTCATCATCATCCTCCGGTTCCTCAACATCCACAAGTTCTTCACCCTGGAATTCCTGAGCGGTATATCCATGTTCGCCCAGATTCTCCTCGTCCTGACGATACTTTCTATCTCCCTCGATCAGTGAGCGGAAATCAGTTTCACCCATATCTACGGTTTCCATGATCTCTACTTCTGTATTGTCATCACGAAGCACACGCACATCCAGTCCCAGAGACTGCAGCTCTTTCAGAAGTACCTTGAAGGATTCCGGAATACCCGGCTCAGGGATATTTTCACCCTTGATAATTGCCTCGTAGGTCTTCACACGGCCAATTACATCATCGGACTTCACAGTCAGGATCTCCTGCAGTGTGTAAGAAGCACCATAAGCCTCCAGAGCCCATACCTCCATCTCTCCGAAACGCTGTCCACCGAACTGAGCTTTACCACCCAGAGGCTGCTGTGTTACCAGAGAGTAAGGACCGGTAGAACGTGCATGGATCTTGTCGTCTACCAGGTGATGGAGCTTCAGGTAATGCATGTGACCGATTGTTACCGGACTATCGAAATACTCACCGGTACGTCCGTCACGAAGGCGTACTTTACCGTCTCTTGAAAGCGGTACACCCTTCCACAGTTTTCTGTGATCTCTGTTTTCGTACAGATAATCCACAACTTCCGGAAGAAGTTCAGCCTCATGAAGCTTCTTGAATTCATCCCACTCCAGATTTACATAGTCATTTGCAAGTTCCAGAGTATCCATAATATCATGCTCATCTGCACCGTCAAATACCGGTGTCGCGATGTTAAATCCTAATGCTTTTGCTGCCAGTGACAGATGAATCTCCAGCACCTGTCCGATATTCATACGTGAAGGCACACCCAGTGGGTTCAGCACGATGTCCAACGGACGGCCATTTGGCAGGAACGGCATATCCTCTACAGGAAGCACACGGGAAACGACACCCTTGTTACCATGACGTCCGGCCATCTTATCACCAACAGAAATCTTTCTCTTCTGCGCAATGTAGATACGTACAGACTGATTTACTCCAGGAGACAGTTCATCACCGTTCTCTCTTGTAAATACCTTCGCATCTACAACAATACCATATTCTCCGTGCGGTACTTTCAGGGAAGTGTCACGTACTTCACGTGCCTTCTCACCAAAGATTGCACGAAGCAATCTCTCTTCTGCTGTAAGCTCTGTCTCTCCCTTAGGAGTAACCTTACCTACCAGAATATCTCCGGCGCGCACTTCTGCACCGATACGGATAATACCACGCTCATCCAGATCCTTCAGAGCGTCATCACCCACACCTGGGATATCTCTTGTGATTTCCTCAGGTCCAAGCTTGGTATCTCTCGCTTCTGCTTCATATTCCTCAATATGAATAGATGTATATACATCGTCCTGCACCAGTCTCTCACTAAGCAGAACGGCATCCTCGTAGTTGTAACCTTCCCAGGTCATAAATCCGATCAGCGGGTTCTTACCAAGAGCCATCTCGCCCTGTGATGTAGACGGACCATCAGCGATTACCTGTCCTTCTTCTACTCTTTCTCCCTTAAATACGATCGGTCTCTGGTTGTAGCAGTTGCTCTGGTTACTTCTCTGGAACTTGGTCAGCTTGTATTTCTTAAGAGTCTTGTCATCCTGACGGATTGTGATCTCTGTAGAAGTAGAACGCTCTACAATACCGCCCTGCTCAGCAACCACACATACTCCTGAGTCAACAGCAGACTTTTCTTCCATACCAGTACCTACAACCGGTGCCTCTGTCAGCATAAGCGGTACGGCCTGACGCTGCATGTTAGATCCCATCAGCGCACGGTTCGCATCGTCATTCTGCAGGAATGGAATCAATGCTGTAGCAACAGAGAATACCATTCTCGGAGATACGTCCATGTAATCAAACATTGTACGCTCATACTCCTGAGTCTCTTCTCTGTAACGACCAGATACGCTCTTACGAACAAAATGTCCTTCTTCATCCAGCTTCTCGTTCGCCTGTGCTACATGGTAGTTATCCTCTTCGTCAGCTGTCATATATACAACTTCTTCTGTGACAACCGGGTTCTTCGGATCATCGTGATTGATCTTACGATACGGAGCCTCGATAAATCCATATTCATTAATTCTTGCATAACATGCAAGAGAGTTGATCAGACCAATGTTCGGTCCCTCAGGTGTCTCGATAGGGCACATTCTTCCATAATGCGAGTAGTGTACATCTCGTACCTCGAATCCGGCACGGTCTCTTGACAGACCACCAGGTCCCAGCGCTGAAAGACGTCTCTTATGAGTCAGCTCACCCAGCGGGTTATTCTGATCCATGAACTGTGACAGCTGTGAAGATCCAAAAAACTCTTTCACTGCTGCTGTTACAGGCTTAATGTTGATCAGAGACTGTGGTGAAATGCCTTCTGTATCCTGTGTAGTCATACGCTCACGTACCACACGTTCCAGTCTGGACAGACCGATACGGTACTGGTTCTGCAGAAGTTCTCCTACGGAACGGATACGGCGGTTACCCAGGTGGTCGATATCATCATCCGTACCAACACCATACTCCAGATGGATGTTATAGTTAATAGAAGCAAGAATATCTTCCTTCGTAATATGCTTCGGAATCAGGTCGTGAATATCTCTGTGGATCGCATCCTTGAGTTCATCGATATCACCTGCTGTCTCTTCCAGGATTGTAGCCAGAACCGGATAATATACCTGTTCTGTCACGCCCAGTTCAGCCGGATCTACGTCTACGATTGCATCCAGATCAACCATCATGTTAGAGAGAATTTTGATCTTTCTCTCCTCTTCCGGATTCTCCAGCCATACAGCCGGAACAGCCGCATTCTGAATCTGATCTGCTATATCTCTAGTAATCTTCGTTCCTTCTTCTGCAATGATTTCACCTGTCAACGGGCTTACAACCGTCTCAGCCAGTACATGACCTGAAATACGGTTCTTAAGAGCCAGCTTTTTATTAAATTTGTAACGGCCAACCTTAGCCAGATCATAACGTCTAGGATCAAAGAACATGCTGGTAATCAGACTTTCCGCACTGTCTACTGCCAGCGGCTCGCCCGGACGGATCTTCTTATATAATTCCAGAAGACCTTCCTGATAATTGGTCGCAGCATCCTTCTCAAAACTTGCCAGGATCTTAGGCTCTTCACCAAAGAGTTCTACGATCTCCGGATTAGTACCGATACCAAGTGCACGGATCAGTACAGTGATCGGAACCTTACGTGTGCGGTCTACACGCACGTAAAAGATATCATTAGAATCCGTCTCATACTCCAGCCATGCTCCACGGTTCGGGATAACAGTTGAAGAATACAGTTTCTTTCCAAGTTTATCATGAGCAATTGCATAATAAATGCCAGGAGAACGTACAAGCTGACTTACGATAACACGTTCTGCTCCATTAATCACGAACGTACCCGTAGCAGTCATCAACGGCAGATCGCCCATAAAGATCTCATGTTCATTAATTTCATCTGTTTCTTTATTGTGAAGTCTTACCTTTACCTTCAAAGGTGCGGCATATGTTGCGTCACGCTCCTTGCACTCATCGATTGAGTACTTCACATCCTTCTCACACAGGGTAAAATCCACGAATTCCAGACTAAGCTTTCCGCTGTAATCTGTAATAGGAGAAATATCATCAAACACCTCATTTAATCCTTCATCCAGAAACCATTTGTAGGAATCCTTCTGGACTTCGATCAGATTCGGCATCTGAAGTACTTCTTTTTGGCGGGAATAGCTCATGCGGGAACTTCTTCCACTCTTAATAGGACGAATTCTGTTTTTCTCCATTTGACATTCACTCCTCGTTTAATATTTTGTGGCATCAATTTGCCTGAAATCTTGCAGTTTCAACGACAGATTAGCTTGTCAAGCTAATTTTAGGCGCATTTTAGTGGCACAACTTTCCACAATTGCGCATTTTCTACTATATCACGACACACTTAATATTGTCAACACATAGTTTCATATTTTTTGAAGAAATTTAAAAGCACCATACAGGTGCAATACCTGTACGGTGCTTTGATTACTGAATTCAATTCGCCTGTTGGAATTATTTAAGGTTAACTTCTGCTCCCTCAGCTTCCAGTTTAGCTTTGATTTCCTCAGCCTCAGCCTTAGAAACGCCCTCTTTAACAACCTTAGGTGCGCCATCTACAACTGCCTTAGCTTCTTTCAGTCCAAGACCTGTGATCTCACGAACAACCTTGATAACCTTAACCTTAGAAGCACCTGCTGCTGTAAGCTCTACATCAAACTCATCTTTCTCTTCAGCTGCTGCTGCATCTCCACCTGCTGCTGCTACAACAACACCTGCTGCTGCAGAAACACCAAATTCTTCTTCACATGCTTTTACTAAATCATTTAACTCTAATACTGATAACTCTTTGATAGCATCAATAAACTCAGCTGTTGTCAACTTTGCCATTTCATTTTTCCTCCATATTCTTAATTTTGATCTTTCATGATTAAATGACATCCTTCATGCCTACGCTGTCAGGCACAAAGAACTTTGTATTCCGAAGTCACACAAGACTTCCTCATACTTCTTACTCCTCTGTAGCCGGAGTCTCTGCTGCTGCCTCTGCAGGAGCTTCTTCTGTAGCCGGTGTGCATTCTGCTGCTCCACCTTTTTCTGCGATCTGGTTGAGAACGCGTGCCAGGTTTGTGATCGGAGACTGCATACTTCCAAGTAATCTTGAAAGCAGTTCTTCTCTTGAAGGGATCTTTGCAAGTTCTGTCAATGCTGCTGCATCATACTTCTGTCCTTCTACCACACCTGCTTTTAATTCAAGAGCCTTTGCATCTTTTGCAAACTTAGCAAGGATTCTTGCCGGAGCTGTTGCATCATCTTTAGAAATTGCAATAGCATTCGGTCCGTCCAGATACTCATCTAACTGAGCAAAATCTGTTCCTTCAAAAGCTCTTTTCATCATTGTGTTCTTACAAACTTTGTAAACTACTCCAGCTTCTCTCAGCTGTTTACGAAGAGCTGTATCTTCTGCAACTGTCAATCCACGGTAATCAACCAGGACGATTGACTGAGCGCCTTCGATGTCATTTACGATAGCCTGTACGACTGGCTGTTTCAATTCAACTTTTGCCACGAATGGTGCACCTCCTTATAGATTTTGGTTTATACACCGCCGATAGATATAAAAAACCTCCGTGTCAAAGACACAGAGGTTGAAATTCATACATGACGTACTAATCTATTCTTCCTCGGTAGGCGCGCATCACGCTTACGTCCTCGCGGACACCTACTGTCTTCGGCAGTCTTTTAGTAGATTAGCATACTTTTCTAATGCTGTCAATACTTATTTTAAGAAATTAAAGCTTCTTACCACATATGGTTCTTTTGCATTGCCTTTGCAGATAGAGAAGAACGCAATGATCTTGCACACATACAATACAATCCCAAAGATACCCGCTGCGATCGGCACAATAAATGTCCAGAACAGAAGCAGTGTTATAATTCCGGTAAGCACTTCGAGCACCGTGAATTTCAGTGCCTGTCTTACATGGAATGATAGATACGGCGAATCCTTACTTGCCAGCAGTGCAACGATGATTCCGATTGTTCCCATCAGATATACCAGCATTGCGATCACCTTATTATCAGAAATATCTTTTGCTGTAAATTCCGATGTGTGGTCATACGGGTCATACGGTGTATAATTCGGCTGATACCCACCCTGTTGTCCATAATTCTGTGACTGACCATAATTTGGATTCTGCCCATAATTTACATTCTGCGCTCCGGCATTCTGACTTTCAGCCTGCGACTGACCAGATGTCTGTTCAGGTTCTACCGGTTGTGCTACCTGTTCTGTTTTCTCAGGTTCCACTCTCTGTTCTTCTACTCTCTGTTCTTCCACTTTTGTACACAATGTGTGCAGAATGCAGCTCCATCCTGTATCTCCGCCCCACAGTTCTTACATATCTTCATCTTTGGTTCCTCCTTTGTATTAGATACTATGCGTCTAGTTTATCATAGATTGATATACCAGACCAGATATTTCCACAATTTTGCCACGTGCGGCAGCCGTATCATTCAATCCACTGCTCATCACGCAGATCGCATAATCACCTTTGTCCGTACTTACAATTGCCGCATCATGTTCTGCATCTTCCAGTTCACCTGTTTTATTCGCGCACATTGTTCCTTCCGGAAGCCCTGCCGGAATCTTGCCCCGACGTTCCTGTTCTTTCATATAGGCAAGGATCTGTGATGCACCGGCGATCTCATTGTTCTCGATCAACTCTAAAAACTTCACGCAATCCTTTGGCGAGGTGTAATTATCATCTGACGCATTAAAATCCAAAAGCAGCCTTCCCATATGAGTATCCGAGTATCCATGTTCCGCGCAATAGTCATTCACTTTCTGCATACCGGCCGCAGCATCACCGGATCCCAATCTTCTCACTAACGTATTCGCCGCATCATTATCACTGACACGGATCATACTCCGCACAAGTGCTTCTGTCTCTCCGGTATAGTTTTCCTGTCCAGCCAGATTATCCTGCTGTTCATATACAGTTCCGGCAACAAACAATTTGATCAGGCTCGCCGCTTCCTGTCTGCCATCTCCCGCCAACGCATAGCTTCCATCAGCGATTTTTTCTACATATACGCCCCAGGATTCACCCTGTACCTGACGCTCCTGAATCTCGCCCGCAAGTTCTGTACTCAGCTCATCAAGCTCATCCGCATCCGAAGTTCGATGTGATTCATAATACTGCTCAACACCACGGACTATACCTTCTACCATCTTATTCCGGTAATCCGCATCTTCCATATTACGGTCATCCTGTTCATTCGTCATGAATCCCATTTCCAGAATCATCACAGGAACTTCACTCCAGTTAAGACCGGTCATTGTATCATTTTCCTGAATACCAAGGTTCTGCATCCCGGTATTCGCACAATAGGACCCCAGCACATCTTCTGCCAGTTCCCTGCTGTCACCGTAAAGCGATGATGTATTCGGATTCGTCTGAGATGCAATCAGTGCCAGCGCCCCATTCGCAGAAGCATCTTCACTGCCGTTGGCATGAATTCGAATCGCAACATCCGCGCCTGCGTCATTAGCAAGTATGGCTCGTTCCGAATTACTAATTGCAGTTTCATTGTCCTCTCTGGTCATGATTACATCATAGCCCGCTTCCCGCAACGCATCGCGAAGCTGTAATGACACATCCAGACAAAGCTCGTACTCCGGGATGCCGGTATATTTCCCTGAAGTACCTGTACTTGCTTTCGCTTTCATCTCAGCAGACCCCGGAGCGTTGGGCTCCTTTGCGCTCATATCTACATCCCACGCCTGATGTCCGGGATCGATTGCCACAAGTAACTTCTTTTCTTTTTCTTCCAATTCCGGAGCTTCCGTCTGTTCATTCTTCTCAGGCTTTTCGTTTTGAATCACACGCACTTTCTCTTGTTCTGATTTCTTATCTGTCAGTTTCGAAATTCTGCCACACCCGGTCACACCCAAAACAATAACCAGCATAGCGCTTACTATACGCACTTTTCTCATAATGCACCTGATCCATTTACTGATCTAACTGATATCCATTTGGAGAAATGCTGAACTCCAGATTCTTCAGGAATGTAACATTTTTCTTCTCCACGTCAGAGAGTAACGACTCGCTGAAATTTGCCGGTGCGATCGTTCCCGAATACCAGCTCTGGGAATTAAAATAGTTCTGCAGTTCCCGAGAATCAAACAGCCTTCCATGGCGTGCATAGATCTCATTCTTTGCATAATTAATCTGTTGCAAACTCAACCCTGCCACATCAGCATCTGTAAGCAGTCTGCTGCTGCTCTGCGGCAATACATAGCCGCCCGCATCACCTGCAGTTTCCTCCACCGCTTCTTTCTCTTCTGTAATGGTCTCCGTCTTACCTTTTTCAAGCACCAGCTCTACGCCATCTTCATTCATTACCTTATTCGCTTCCAGATAAAGCTTATCGCCGTGCACACTCAGATCGCCACCAATCTTCACTTTCTCGTTAGCCGCCAGTGCCGCAAGCAGACCTGTCTGTAATTTTGCATCATCCACATATACACTGCTCACATCTTCTACCAGCACCTTATCCCCGTCAGAATCCAGTGCATACACAGTCAGTCCATCTCCCCAGCTCAGAATCTCTGAGCCATTCGATGCCTTCTTAACATTTCCGGCCAGTGTACAATAACTATTTTCAGTAGCATTAATATCCACCTTATCCAGATCTACCTCATCAGCATCTACTGTCTTTTCTTCTTTTTCATCAAGCTCTTCCAAATCTTTGGAGGCTTCCTTCGATGGTGCAAACACCTGACTGTAAAGCAGATAACCGCCACCGCCCACAATCAGCAGACTGATCAATATAATTCCAATGATCAGCGGAATGCTGCCGCCTTTTTTCTTGTAAACCGGTGCATCTGCAGGATCATCCGGCATCTCCACATAGCGCTCCCCCTGAAATGCACCGCAGTTCGGACAATGCACATCATTCTCATCAATCTTCGCGCCGCACTGCTGGCAAAACACCTTACCATCATCAGAATATGTATTCTTCTCATCATTCCTCATATCTTTTATCCTCCTCGCCAGATCACACCCGGCCCGACTTTTTCCGTCTTCAGCAGACATCTTAGATTCAGTATAGCATACCGCAGTGTTTATCTCAATGTCATATATGTTCAGAGCCATAAGGAACAAAGAATGTGCCTTGGCACATTCTCGCGCCTGCGGCGGTCGCTTGCGACATCTACCTCATCCGCCGCAGTGCGCATCCTCGCGGAGCGTTTTTTACTTTACAGGAAAGCAATTTCCTGTAAAGTAAAAAAATCACCGTCAATCGACGGTGATTTTCTGTATTTCGATGCTGTGTGGATTAAACCAGCTTAGCCGGGTTAATCTTTACTCCAGGTCCCATAGTAGAAGTAAGTGTCACACTCTTAAGGTACTGACCCTTAACTGCTGCCGGTCTGGCTTTATTAAGTGCATCAATAAGCGTCTGGAAGTTGTCTGCAAGCTGTTCCTCAGAGAAAGAAGCCTTTCCGATCGGAACGTGTACGATATTAGTCTTGTCAAGTCTGTACTCGATCTTACCAGCTTTGATATCGTTAACAGCCTTAGTAACATCCATTGTTACTGTACCAGCCTTCGGGTTTGGCATAAGTCCCTTAGGTCCAAGTACACGACCGATACGTCCAACAACGCCCATCATATCCGGTGTAGCTACTACTACGTCGAAATCGAACCAGTTTTCTTTCTGGATCTTCTCGATCAGTTCCATTCCTCCTACGTAATCAGCACCAGCTGCTTTAGCTTCTTCAGCCTTAGCATCCTTAGCGAATACCAGGATACGAACTTTCTTACCAGTTCCGTGTGGCAGTACAACTGCTCCACGAATCTGCTGGTCAGCGTGACGTCCGTCACATCCGGTTCTGATATGAGCCTCGATGGTCTCATCAAATTTGGCAACTGCTGTCTTCTTTACCAGAGCGATAGCCTCTTCTTTTCCGTAAAGATTACCTCTCTCGATATTCTTGGCAGCTTCGATATATTTCTTTCCGTGTTTCATTTAAAAATACCTCCTTGTGGTAATGTCGGGATAACCCTCCCACTGCGTTATATCATCAATTTCACTCAGTTATTCTCAGATTATTCAGTAACGGTAACACCCATAGAACGGCATGTACCTTCGATCATGCTCATAGCGCTCTCAACGCTTGCTGCGTTAAGGTCTGGCATCTTCAGCTCTGCGATTTCCTGAACCTGAGCCTTAGTGATTGTTGCTACCTTAGTCTTGTTCGGCACGCCTGAACCAGATTTGATGTTGCAGGCTTTCTTAATAAGAACTGCTGCCGGTGGTGTCTTTGTGATGAAACTAAAGCTTCTGTCATTGTAAACTGTGATTACTACAGGAATGATCAGATCTCCCTGATCTGCTGTCTTAGCATTGAACTGCTTTGTAAATTCTACAATGTTAACACCATGCTGTCCAAGTGCAGGTCCTACCGGAGGAGCCGGTGTTGCCTTACCTGCAGGAATCTGTAATTTGATATAACCTGTTACTTTTTTTGCCATTTTAATTACCTCCTTGTGGTAATGCCGGGGTAAATACCCCTCCCACTGATTTTAATCTTGATTTCCACAACCAACTGTGAAAAACGTACTACATCTTCTTAATTTCTGCGAAACTTAATTCTACTGGCGTCTCGCGGCCAAAAAGCTCTACATTGATGGTCAGACTCTGCTTCTGCAGATTCATAGACTGGACAACGCCAACTGTGTCTGCCCATGCTCCGGCAATAACCTGAATGGTATCTCCGATCTCGTAATCAGACTCGATATTCTCGCGTTTGATTCCAAGTCCGGCCATCTCAACATCCGTAAGCGGAACCGGTTTGGATCCAGGACCTACGAATCCTGTAACACCTCTTGTGTTACGTACTACATACCAGGTATCGTCGTTCATGATCATGTGGATCAGAACATAGCCGGGAAACATCTTCTTCTGTGCAGTCTTCGGAACTCCGTTCTTCATCTCGACTACATCCTGCATCGGAACTCTGACTTCCAGAATCTCATCTTCCAGATGTCTGTTCTCGATGGTCTTGTCAATGTTAGCCTTTACCTTGTTCTCATACCCGGAATAGGTATGAACCACGTACCATTTTGCTTCTGACATAAAATCACCTTTCTTGCATGCAGTTTATCAGTTATCTTACCAATAAATCCACTCCGTTCTGCACCAGGAAATCAATCACTGCAATGATCGCTCCCAATACAACGGATACAGAAACGACTGCCGCTGTCTGTTTTGCAAGTGTCTCTTTGTCCGGCCAGATGATCTTGCGGAATTCCGCTTTCAGACCTTTGAACCAGCTTTTCTTCTGAGCTTCTTTCTTACTCATGACATTCACACTCCTTTTCAGAACGACTTATTTCGTTTCTTTGTGCATTGTGTGTGATTTGCAGAACTTACAGTACTTCTTAGTTTCCATGCGTTCCGGATGAGCTTTCTTATCCTTAGTCATGTTGTAGTTACGCTGCTTGCATTCTGTACACTCTAAAGTAATTCTTGTACGCACAACTTCCACCTCGCTTCGTATTTACATTTTTACGTGTTACCGGTAGCTTGCGAGGCTACCTAAAATTAGGCATAAAAAAAAGACCTACTTCCATCGCTAGAATACTATAGCACAGCATTCGGACGGAAGTCAAGCCTTTTCTCCCTGCTCTGTCGCAAAACAGCTATTTATTTTGTGAGCTTTCTGCATTCCATATAATAGCGCTTCTGGATATCTTCGCCAATGGAAAATGTCTTTCTTGGCAACACGCCTCCTGCTTCAATCGCGTCAAAAAGCGAACTCTTGTCAAAAGCTCCAAGAATCATTGCACAGCCTCTTCCATCTTTTGCAATATGCTCTGCCGCCGCCTCACTATGTACATAGTCCAGTTCCCGCTCCGGATACTCTTTCAAATATTCATCCAGATATTTCTGAAGAAGCTCCACCGGCAAGTGACCAGCCCGGTTCCCAATCTTATAGGAAGATTTGTTTTCCTTATATAAAAATGTCACATCCGCCTGCGCATCATCATCTGTCTGCGCAAGTCTCATATCCTGCTTTTTCAGATATTCCGCAAAGCCATTTGCCAGCGTATTATCATCACAGTTATACAACACTCTGTGGATCGGATAAAACAGCAATGACGGACTGTACAGATTCACAGCTTCCACCAGCGCATAACGCATCGGATGATCCGTCCGTTCTTCTTCCGTCAGATCCTTTTTCGCATTCTCCCAGCACGTCTTTGCCGAAGCAAGCGAATGATTGCCATCTCCAACCGCAAGGAAAATTCCCGGACACGCCGCTTCCATCTGCTGCAATCTCGCGGATACACGTTCCGCATACACTCCGGTCACCGCATATCCGGTCACATGACCACCATCTTCCATCAGCTCCGTATCGTACAGCTTCTCAAACTCATACGTTCTTCATATAATGCTTCCAAAAGCTGCTTCTTCGGATCATCCATCAGCACCATTACGTGAGGACTTTCCAGCGATGCGCCTTCACGGATACCCACACGTACTGGAATTCGTTCTTTCACTGTAGCTTCCGTGGCACGCACCGGTGCATCGGTTCCCACATGATAGTCATATTTTTCCAGATCCAATTCTGCCACCAGACCAATCCGTTCTCCCACAGAAGTCTGCCGCACCGTCAGTACGTAGCCCTGATGTACGCGTTCCTTTAAGACTTCGTCTTTCAGATATGCAGACATCTCATTCTGAATCGCGGCAATGCGATCGATGTATGCCTGTCTGTCATCTGTATTCAAATATATCTCCGGATAAATAAGCCGCAGCATAGACGGCGCATCCTGCACGTAATTTTCCACCCGCTTCCAATACTCCGGCTGTGCGGTAAACTGATCACATGCGATCACCGCCCATTTTTTCATATCTACATTCATGTCTGGCAGTAAAATATCTGCCGGACGCAGTGATGCCTCCGGCAGATATGATGTATGATCCATCCCATTCTCTTGCGATGTATTATTCTTCTGCAATTCCATATACTGTTCATCCTTCCACGTATGGTCTCTTTTGACCAGACCGTGTTTCTATTATATGCTCTGGATGATTAGAGTTCAACAGCTTTTTCGTTCTTCCTGATATCTGTGTATATCCTCCAGGCTGCAGATCACACACGTGCCTTCTTTTGCCAGTGTTCCTGCTATCTGCATGCCCTCCGGTCCACACCAGACACCGGATACGATTTCTCCGATATGATCCACAAGTTCCACATCTGACTGCACATAATCCGGATAATATTCTCCAAGTCCCTTTTCCCGGTTCACCTGCACGATCATATCATCCACCTGCTGAAGCGTTGCTACTGATGGATCGTCGCTGTCTATCGGCACCAGTGCCGGATGCATTTTCGCCAGATAATTCTGATTCTTGAACTCCTCGCAATACAGCTCATAGCAGGCGCGGATCTCCGCAAGCGTCCTGCCTCCGTTACTTGACAGTCTCCATCCTTCCGTGCGGACATATGCCATCCATCGTTCATGCTCCAGATTGTAATAAGCCGCACGCTCTGTTTCGCTTAATGATGACAGTATCTCAGCAAAATCCACCGGCTTTACGCACCTGCGGTAACATTCCAGTTCTTCGCCTTTTTCCGGCACACGCAGAATACCATATCCCATTTCCCATAATTTGGTACTGATATGCATGCCATTCGCTATACTCGACCGGCGATTTCCCTGCTTTTCATAAAAGTTCTGCACTGCATACCGGCGAGACTCTGCATCGGATCCCCGGTTCAGACGGAAATAATGCGACTGCACACCAAGGCCCAGATATTCCAGTACAAATGCCGCATCTGATTCATTACCATAATAAACCCCGCCACATCCAAACGGTACAATTCCATAGGAAAGACTGGTCTTTCTTCTCGTATTTTCCGAAAGTTCACTGACCGCCATTTTCTTTGCCAAACTTTGCACATACGCACAGATAAATGGTTTCGTATATCCCGTTTTTGCACAAAAATGGCGTCTCATCCATACCGCTGCACGAATTGATCTCTCATCATCTCCCAGCGCTGATACACAATAATCCACCTGTCCTAATGCGTCCAGTTCGTTCTGCATTATGCTGCTGAATACATCACCTTCGTGGATACAAATCTGATAACTTCCTCCCTCTGCCAGAAGTTCCGGGCATTCTTCTTCCAATCTCTCTTGCAGATTTGTTCCCTCCAGATCAAACAGATGAATATTCAGCTTATAACTTATCATCTGACCACTCCAGACAGCCGCCTTCAGAAATTCACATCCTGCTTTGCCACCGCCCACAATCAACAGCGTAAGCGTATTCTGCTTTGCTCCACCTGTCTTCATCTGATTCATATACAGCGGATATTCATATAACTGTTCATAGACTGCATCCCGCACTTCGTCTACAAGCACAACTTTCAGATCCTGCTTATCTTTGGCATCCAACAGAATCTCCGCTTCTGCATTGGTCGCATAACAATGAAGTGTTACATTTCTCTGACACAACCTCTGTTTGGTATACCAGGCTGATCCACTTGTCATGTCATGAATCATTTTTAGTGTCTGATCTACATTCGCATCATCGTCTTCTGAGATTATATAATAATTCACCCTGCGTCTCTGACTATTCAGTCTCACATGTATGATCTCTTCCGGCAAAAGCACCGCATTCAGCTTACGTGCACTTTTTTCCTGATCCGTATTAACACCGTCCTTCTTGTCAGAACAACAGAATACGATTTCCAGTCTGCGTCCCGCTTTTTTTGCACAGCTCCACATATCGGTGGCAATCTCTAACGAACGCGTATTCAATTCCGAAAAGATATACAGATCATGTTTTTTCTTCAGACGCAGCCGCAGCCGCTCAAATGTATTCGAAAAATACTGCAGCACCACACCTAATGTAAAGATCGGCGCCAGCAGATACAACGTCGCCGCCAGCATTTTATATGGAAGCAGCATAGAGCCAAGCATATCTCTCGTAAGCATACTGAGGATATCATCCGCACCGGTATCCACCACAAACATCCGAATACTGTGTGAAATACACATGGCCAGTGCAATCCCCGCATTCTCCTGCATATACATCACCGGAAAACACATGGTTACCGACGCAAGAAATACACCCGCGCCCAGATATTGTATTCGACTTGCTCCCTGTTTTCTGCAGATGATATACACCACAGTCCCTGCCAGAACAAACAAAATTGCCATAGCAAAACATATCTTCCATATCATGTTCTAATTACTCCTTTATTCCGACACAAAGTACTGCTTTTTTTCTGCATCCGTAAGTGTCGCTCCATCCAGTACATCCTCTGCGCGTTTCTTCAGTTCCCGATAATCATATAACGGTGCGTAATAGCCATTCTCACCTACCAGCCAGACCACAAATATCTCATTGCCCTCAAAGCTGGCATATCCACTCGGCACATCCGCATAAGCGTAAAACTGTCCATCGTCATCTACCGAATATACTCTCAGGCTGGAATCCTTATAATCGCCATCACTCCACCTGTAACCACGATACATAAGTCCAAAATAATTGCTGTTTCCATCTGTCACAAGATTGCCACTGGCATCTCCGGAATCATCCCCCATCCGCACTTTGCCGGATTCCACATCCCACATCGTCAGATACTGATCATCTCCATAGCTTAACAGATACTGATCCTGATTCATAAATGCGCACTGCACCGTTTTATAATATCCGCTGGCAAGTGACTGCTTACAAGTACCCGTTTCCAGATCCAGAATATCGATTGTACCATCTGTCGTATATGCTGCAAGTACCGGGCTTTCCTTACCCAATACAAATCCGTTCCAAGCTCCCATCGGATACTCCTGCTTGCCATCGATCTTCTTCCATTTTCCTGCTTCTACATCCCATACTTTCAAAAAACTGGAATCATAATCACGCACCTCCATAATCACATATTTATCATCTGCTGTGACTGCAATATCTGCAATATAATTTTCTGCATCCACGAACTTCTCATCATCTACAAGACCGTCTTTATTCGAAACATCAATCCCGTCTTCCGTCATATCTGCGACAATAAAACGGCGGCGACTATATACAACGCATCTTTCTGTCTGATGAAAACACTGCACAGCATAATTCCGGTAATCACTTTCTTTCAGAAGCTGTCTCCACAATACCTTCCCCGTATCCAAATCTACCAGTGTCTCCCCTCTTTCTTTGTCATAAAACATCAGGCAGGTCTGATTCTCCAGTTTGCAGATGCTCACATCATTTATCCCGGAATCTTCTCCACACTGGTATTTATAGATTACTTTATCCTCCCCGACTTTCGATACGCTCAGTGTCTTAACAGTTCCTATTGAGCCATCTTTTCCTTCGACCACACGATACGTAGCCGTATCATCCCCCTCAGGGACTGATATATATTCTATATCGTTATATGAACTGTCAAATGTGAGTTTCTTCATCTGTGTATCCTGTACCCGTCTGCAAAAAGTTACTTTTCTTCCAGACTCTTCTGTCCTGATTACACTTCCCATCGCATTGCTATATACCACATTTCCAACATTCTTATGAATTTCTCCGATCACCAGATCTCCGGTATTCTCTACAATTCTCCCCGCGAATGCCGGATACATTCTTCCATCCTCCAGGCCTACTATATACCACTCATCCCATTCATGTCTCACACCTGCAATATTGCTGGAATATACCTGCGAGCACACAGTACTTCCCGTTTCTGCGTCTAATTGTAAAAATTTATCTTTCAGCGACACTACTATCAGACTCTGTTCATTTCCATCCGTATTCACAGCAGCCGTCTGTATGGTACATGGTCTGGATATTGCCTGTACGTCATAGTCTTCCGATGTCCAGACACGCTCTCCCGACTCTGTATCATACATTGTTACATAGTACCTGAGCGGAGGTTTGTCATCATATGCTTCCACTTCTCCCGCTAGTTCACACTGCACCACTGCCACACGATGTTCCCCCGCATATGTCATCACATCCGAATCCACATCAGAAAGTCTGGTAATGCTCTCATCTGCAAGCGACACACATATAACACCTCTTTCAACATTTTCCTCCGCAGGACTGCCAGCACTCATCGCAATTTCGCTTCCATCTTCATTAAACACCATAGATGGCCGATAAATGAAGTCCTCACTTTCATACTCTATCTGATGTGTACATGTTTTCTGTTCCAGATCATAAACCCACAGAATATGTCCATTTGTAACCGCAAGATTCGTACCTGATATCGCATAATAAAGATTTGCAGCTTGAATCTCTTCTTCCTGACGTTCAATCTTACTTACAACTTTCTTCTTTTTCCAATCCAAAAACAAGATTTCTTCCTGAGATACTGCAACCGCCCGGCTGTCTGATATAGGTGCGATGTACTGAAATGCACCAGCATCATACCCTTTTAATTTGCCCGGATTTATCTTCCACGTACAGGTACCTGATTCCACATCCAGTACATACGCTGTTCCCTGCTGATCCAGACAAAAATATGCTGTTCCGTCCGGGCTCAGGTATTCTTCCTGATCCCCATCCTGCTCCTGTACCTGTGCATCCAGTTCATAAGAGCGATCTGTCTTATAGTCCACGATTGTATCCGTGTGCTGATAAGAATACAGTGCCTGATTCAATGCATACATCTGCTCTGGCACCACCGGTTCATCGGCGTCCGGATCGTCCGGCGTGATTGCCATCACGGTCTTAAGTGCACCCATTCGGTCACCGCCATCTAACAGTTCCCCGGAAATGCCCGCAAGATATCTTGCCTGATTGCGCCTCGCCTCCTGATACTGTGCTTCCGTCTTTGCTGCCTGATACAGTGTAAATGCGGTCACTCCGACTGCCAACACCGCTGCCGCACTCACACCCGCGATCACACGGCGGAACATGTAATCCCGGTGTCTCTGCTTCAGCTCATCATAAGTACAGCCAAGCATCGGCGCTAATATTCTTAAAAACTCTTCCTTCAGCTTCTTCTCTATCTCTCTGTGATCGGCACCTCTCACATCTGCTGCCATCGGCTCGATTCGTTCACGAACTGTTTCTGCCGTACCGTCCGGTCGATGCAATATTTTCTCTTCATAACACAGGATATCCGGAAACGCCTCTTCCGGCTCACCCTCTGCCAGCAGTGTCAGCACTTTGTCCTTCGTATGCGTCAGCAGAAATGTCTCAATCTCCCGCTGTACCCATTCCGACTTCACGGATCTCGGTGAGCAGATAACGATCAGATATTCCGAATTTTCCAATGCCTCACAGATACCCATTGCCAGATTTGCAGACAATGGAAGTTCCTCTCTGTCGCGAAATACCCGTTCAATCTTTTTCTTACCGCTGATCTCCTGAATCTTCTTCGGCACCTTATAATGTTCCAGCATGGTATGCAGCTTTCCTGCCACAAACGCATCCGGCTCGCTGTGACTGTAACTGATAAATGCATCATATCTGACCGGTTCTTTATCTTTGATCAGTTCATAGGTCTCTTCAAACGTATCTCTGTCCACAAAGTTAAACTCAGCATCCACGATATTTCCACCGGCATTCCGCTTAATCTCATAGAATACAAGCGCCGCATCACTGGATGCGGTAAGTTTTGTACCCCAGCCGGTTCCCTTAAAATAATGTTCCGGATCTTCCTTATGAAGTTCCAGCCTTCCCTGCTCTATGAGGAACTCAACCTCCGGGCACATCGGATCCCCCATCATCCAGACTTCCCGGTCTTTTGGAAACTGCTCGTACTGATCACCATCTATATGCCTGTGATTCTTTTCAAAGAACTCTGCCTTATTGGGGTACGGCCTGCCGGCTGCATCCAGCTTCACATAGTCTCCTACATGCGCTGTCTCCCCCTTTTCATCTTTCGTTTCCATTGTATGTACTTCAAAGGTTCCGTCATCTGATTGACTTACCAGGCCTTCTTTTATCAATCTGTCAAGCCCTTCACTCTGTTCTCCCAGTCTGTACGCATTTACCCTTACCGGCTTCTTTCTTGCTCTTCTCATCTCTCTACTCCCAGTACACGATCAGCACACTGCTGGCCGGCTGATATTCCCATCGCGTTTCTTTCGGCTCCTGTCCGCTCTGTGCCTTCATATATTCCATCATCTGCTGTGACAGATCGCCTTTCAGCTGTTCCATAATCTGATTCATCAGATCATTACTTGCATACTGAATCTTTGTATATTTTTTTCCATCATTATAGGCCTGTTTCATAATATCCAGTGTCATTCCGGCATCTGCCGTTTCCAGATATCTGCCCTTCATCCGATAATATTCCAGAGAAGTATCCGTACATTCCGGCAGCGGATAAGTACTATCCGGCGTATGTGTCTGATTCAGCATCTGCCCGGAACAGCACAGGTATTCATATGCAATAAAATCTTTCGTCACATCTTCTCCCTGTAGTTCCCGGTAACCAGGGTCTCCCCAGGTAGTATCCACGTAATAATACTGTCCATCACATTTCACGATATTCCATGCGTGTGGTCCGCCTCCTCCGTTTCCTGTTACCCAGATACAATCCACGCCTGCCCGGTCAAGCAGGTACTTCGTAGCTCCTGCATATCCCGCACACACTGTTGTCCAGTTGCCAAATACACTATATATATTCTGATTATCCGGGGCAGACAGATCATATTCCGTCATGTCTACCAGCGTCTCAAAGACATATTTCACCTTATCGTAATCTGAACCGCCAGCCGGCACTCCTGCCAATATCTCTTCTGACTGTTGCTTTACGATTGCCTCTCTCTTTTCACGCTCTGCACCCGTATAATTATAATTCAAATTCAAGATCACCCCTGTCGGGTTTGTATTGTATGTATACTGCAGACAATCCAGCCAGAAATACTCCGGCCAGTCCAGATACACACTCTGGAAGATCCGCGCCAGCTGATCCTTATCGATTCCTTCCAGCTCAACGGATGCTTCCTCATTTTCTATTGCATCGCACACTTTGTCATAACAATTTTTCTCTGCACCATCCAACAGAGAATAATAATATCTCAGGTAATTTTCTTTCGGTTCTTTTTCTTTATCTTTATCATCTGCCTGTGCCTGATCCTGCACATCTTTCGCCTTGTCCGGGTCATCCTTCTGATCCGGCGTCAGATCTTTCACATCCTGTGTAACCGCCTTAACAAAATCCGTCGGTGACACTTCTATCATTACACCGCCGAAAAACAGCACCAATGATAACAATATATATTTAATAACTGATAACCCTTTTTTCATTCCTTAAGTCTCCCTGATTAATTGATGGTATCTGCCCAAAGCCCCATCATATGTAATGCAGTAAAAGCGGAGTATGCCTCTTTATGAGTGCATGCTCCGCTCCTGCTGTCCATCTCTTACAGCGGCGGAAATTCCTGAAACGGTGTACGTTTCTTTTCCTGCTGATAAGACAGAGAATATTTCTTCATATACTGAATAAATCCTCTTCCATACTCATCTTTCCGCATCATCGTTCGAACCTGCTCTCTCTTTCCGTAAGCAGTCTCATTCAGATACAGCAGATACTGGATCTCGGCCCATTTCGCCATACCTTCATATACTTCCAGACGATTCTGTGCCCCATAAGCTTCTATGATCTTCTTATCATCCAGTTTTGGTATTGCCAGATATGAGTCAGTTCGTGAGCGATCGTTGCCATAGCAGCGAGCCTCGGTGAGCCATTTTCAATATACAGACTGTAACCGGACGCATCTTTCTGTGCAAATCCAAGCACTCTTCCATCCACACCCGGTGTCGGTACAAAGTCTTCACCAAAATGTTTTGCGATCGTCCTCGCATCTGTCATACGTACTTTAATCGCCGCATTGATCTTAATGCCATAGAAGATCTCCATATTGCGAAGTACCATCTTATACACATCTTTGAATTCTTCCCCTGTCCGCAGTGCGGTTGAAGAACAGTGGCTGCACCGCTCTCTGCCATCCTTCAGCACATCGTACTCGCCGCCTGCAATCTCTACGCCACAGAAATCACAGAAATGAGCACCGAGTTTATCCGGATCATATGCCCTGATATATTCCTGCGCTGCCTTTTCCTTATCGCGCACCTGCTGGAGTGGGTTATGGTCATAGCCATATGCCGCCAGATATGCTGTCGTGCCTGCGAAATCCAGGAAACCATCAATCTCATCATATCCATATTTCAGGAAGCAGTGCTTTTGATATTCCGTAAGTTCATGGTTTTCCTGATCGTCCTGCACGAGCTGCTCCGGTTCTTTCGTCTCTGTACTTTCCGAATCCGGTTTTTGCTCTTCGCCCTCAGAATATGTAAATTCCGGCTCCTCGTCATTCCATGCCGGCTGCACCTCTGCCTGCTGTTTCTTTCCAGACAGCTTCTCTTTAATCTTCTGGACAATGCCTTTCTTCTTTTCTGCCGTCTGCTCTGCCTCCGGGCATTCCTCCGGTTCCGGGAATTCCGGCACAAACTTCTCGACCGGTTTCTCCTTCTTCGGATGCTCTTTCATCTTTCTCTCATGCCATCCCAGAAGTTCCGTGATAATCTCAAAATATCGCTCCAGATTACGCTCCACAGAGGTAATCAGTCCCAGATCAATCTCACTGTCTTCTACAATGTATATGCCCGGTTCTTCAGATTCACTCTCCATTGAATACATCGCATATTTCAGATTCTCCGGAATCTCACTTTCCGTACTGAATGGAGTCACCGCACAGATATATGGATATGCATCCGGATAAGTTGTGCGGAAAATCTCATTAAGCATCAGTGCCATCGTATAACGGATCCGTTCAGATGCTCCCGGAAATACCACTTTCATCACCAGTTTATTGCGATATGAACGCACCGGAATACTGCTTACATAGATATGACGGCCATTTTTTAGATCATGGTAATCCTGCATTTCCAGATATCCGTCTGTCTGCACTTCTACCTGACAATATCCTTTCAGAATACGGATATCCCCAAGTGATTTCTGACCGCCCACGCTGGTATCATCCTGCCAGTTACGAATCGCAATATGACGAATCTGACGGTAATACTTACGCCCCGTAATATGGTCGGCTGCTCTTCTTACAACTACGCCATTGCGCGGTGTGATCGACTGCACTTCATAGTATTTGCCCCCATAAGTCAGGAACTGCCCAGGAATCAGCGCCTGGAAAATGTGTCCGTAAAGCTTCGCACCGATATAATATGTCTCTCCCTTTTCATCCTCTGCAATATAATATGCATTCTTCAGATTCTTGACAAACTCAGCGATCTCTGTATGTTCTTCGATCTCATAATACTTTCTGGTGATGGTCCGAAGTCCGTCTTCCATCAGTTCATCCCGGAAATGTATCCGGATATTAATCTCATCAATATTACAATGCTTATAGATCAGCTCTTTCAATGTATCTGCCGGTGTATCCTCATCGTACACAATACCGCTTACCATGAATGCTTCTGCAATATCATCCTCACATACCGGTTCACCTGCCATACGCATCAGAAGTTTTAACACGGTATTACGCTCTGACCTGGTATAATCTGCCACAATAGTCGGTACTGCTTTCGGGTCTGCCAGAAATGTCTTTGCATTCGCAAACATATAGTCTCTCAGCAGATAATTCTCGCTGACCACATTGATAAACCCCTGCTGTTTTGCCCTGGTCGCATAGAGGCGCACCATCTCAAACAGATTCTGGAATTCATCTTCCACAACCAGAAACGCATTTTCCTGCGACTTTGCACTCCAGAGATTGGAGTCCACCTGAAATGCTTTATTAAAGCTTTCCTGACTCACCGGAAGATCTGCAAAACCACAGATCTTTTTATAATACTGTCCTGCGATCCATTTCATATCCAGAACCGGGAATTTATCGCCACTGAACCATTTGGTATTCGCAATCTGATATTTTAACGCTACCGAATTAATCTCTGTGCCGATACCCATATATCGGGAAATATTAGAGAATATTCTGTGATGCATATACTCTCCATCTGCATCCCAACACATGATCGATGTGATCGATGCACTCTGGCTGGTTGCCGATACTTCTGTAATATTCGTACGAAGTGTATGCGACAACGCATCTACCAGCCCGTCACAGTTACGGTCACAAGCAGCATACACAACCGGCACTTCTTTATGAAATCTTCCAACCAGCAGATTCAATCCAATCTGTCCGGTCGCCAGAAGCTTCGATGGTTCTACGATAAATACGAATCCGACTTTTTCAAAAAACTCTGCATTCCTCTGCTGTATTTCAAAATTAAACAGATCACTGAATTTCAGAATCCCGATATCAGCATTCGTCACAGCCGTGTTCAGTACTTCTACTTTCCACAGACTGTCCGTATTGATCTGTTCTATGATTCCCTGCTCCAGCCACAGTTTCACATCATCTGTGGAGGAGTCTCTACCCATGACCACCAGAGTCTTCCGGTTCTTCATCAGCTGTCTCGTCATCGGAATCATCAGATAATCCGTCAGATCCCGGTAAAATGGGTTACAGAACAATACGCTCTGTCCTTTCATCAGCTTAATGCAGCTCTTTACATATCCCGGATCAATGTCCTTGCCGCTTTCCTTCAGCGCCCGGAAATATCTGCCAAGATTCGCTGATGCGCCATCCTTGCTCTCGCAGAGCTCTTCCAGCGTCTCAAATGCTGCCGGAACACCAATACCATTATCGATTGTCGTATCATATAATACATGCTTGCCAAACAGATTCTTCAGCACATCGCGCAGAAGGCCATAATTGGCCACCTTGTAAGCATCTTCATCTTCACCGAGGATATCCCCGATAAACTGTCTCTTGGTAAGACCGGACAAAAAGCAGATCATTTCGCCCAGCACGATCAATCCAAATACCGGATAAAATACCGACCGGAATGCCGCAAATGTCGGAAAGTACTGTGACAGCACAAACACAAATGCCGACACGCCGACTGCCGTATAATAGATGCCTTTCCACATGAACCGAATCTGTGAATATTCCGGTTTTATAAACCATTTATCCAGCTCTTTATCATACTCATAACACCAGCCGCAAGCTGTTTCAATCAATCCTTCTGCTGCGTGGTGCTTCTTTTTCAGAACATGCAGTGCAATCAGCTTCACGATCAGGAATCCTGCCACCATCAGAAGATTCACCAGATATACCAGATACTTCTGAAGCTTCAGTTGTCGAAGTGCCGGAAGCGTCTTAACTCCATATGCAACCAATTCTGTAGTCACACCATAGATCCCATTCAAAAAGATCAGCATGACCAGACAATACACAAATGCAATTACCGGCATCGGGAACTGCCTTGCACGTTCCGACTCATTCAGATTAATCTTCAGACTCGCTGTACAGAGGAGTATGAAAGATGCTGTACAGAGTATAATTTTGATCAATAGCATTATCCCTGTCATGACTCTTCTCCTTTCACATCCTCATACAGATCTTCTCTCTCAATCTTCAGACCTGTAATAAATTTGTACGGAGCCCAGATCATATCTCCCGCTGTATTGAGCGGAATCTCTGTCTTCCCTCCGTCTATTTCATAATAGTAAAGCCTGTTATCCTTTGGCACCTTATCTTCATCAAAGAATCTGGTTACATTCTTTTCAAATGCTGCCGCTCTTCGAATACCAAACGCTGCCGCCAGCTCTTCATCTCTTGCGATTGTTGTCCTAAGTGCCTGCTTATGCGTCCGAAGCTTCTGCACTCGTGCTGACACCGCATCCTTGCGCTTTGTGACCCCTGCATAGATAGACTGTGCCTTCATATAAGTACAGAGGGTTGAAAAATACTCCTCATACTTATGCGCAGAAGTATTTACACTATTAACTACTGAACGCATCAGATCATTGAACCGCTCCATACTTGCCACGATCTGCTTTCTGAGAAGAACCAAGGCAACGATTCCTCCGATTGCCACAATCAACGTCGCTCCAAGACTTATGCCAAGTGCTCCCGCAAATGCCCCACCTCCATTACGAAGCGAGTTGAACATATACGGAATATATCCCATCAGATATACGAGCAGAATTAACACTCCTGTGCTGATCACAACACCTCGGCGCATCCGCACCGCAATGTCTTTTTTCACCTTCCTGTCAATCTCATTAACCTTCTTCTGAATCTGCTTTCCATCCACTGTACTTCTGGTATCGCTGGTCAGTATCTGCAGTTCCAGCGTATCCAGCTCTTCTTCCAGTTCTTCAATCTGAAAGCGATCCAGTTCGTACTCTTCATCAAAAAAGCTTTCTGCACGAGATTTCACCTGCGCCGCCGCACGGTCTACTGCCCGTCTCGGCATCTTCAGATATCGTTCCACATTATCCGACTTTTCGCGCACACTGGTATTCCAATACATCAGTTCATCTGCCGGACAGTCTCTGCTAAGCCCGATATCTTTTGTCGAAATATACAGATCTTTTCCGGATACTTCTGTGAAGATTACCGGTATACGCTGCTTTTCAACAATCCTGGCACCATCCTCAAATGCATTCTCCGGCTTCATACCGAGCCTCGTCTGTACAAACGCAGACGCTGCTTCCATTTTATTCAGATGCTGGTTCAATGTCTCTCCCAGTTCTTCTTTTGACACCTCGATCTGCATCCGGTACAGCTTATATGCCTGCAGGATGCTGGCCGGTATATGGTTCACAGCCACCGTCAGTATGCCCATCCAGAATTCCACCAGTTCTCTGGTATAGCGGCTGTTCTCCGGATTCGTAATATCGCCGCAGATAAAACGGCAGATGCCGGATAGTTATTTCTCCGGCTGAAATCAGAACTCTCCATCTCAAACGGAGATTTCCATGACTCATAGATATAATTCTCATCATCCGGATGTCTGCGCAGAGAGAACAGGTAGACTTCCTGCGGACGCACATCAGAAAACGTATACTTTTCTTCCAGTGCCTTTCTCGCCTTTTCTGCTTTCTCCGATACTCTCTCCTGCAGATAGATCGGACGCAGACCGTCACGGTATTGTTCTGACAGGGCATAGAACTCTTCTCTGGAAAGTTCGGAAGCTCTTACTCTGTGAGTCACTCCCGTCTCTACATCCACATACTCATAAGCTTCTTCAAAATTCTTAACCGGTGCTGCCGGATATCCACAGATCATATGCGTCAGACGCACCAATGGTATCGCACTGTCCTGCGGCACGGCATCCTCCGCTGCTTTTACAGCTTCCGCCGGAAAATCAAATGGATTCTTCTCATCCGGCACCGGACCTTTCCGATTGCCATAGACAGGCTCTGCACTTACGATCACAGTCCTCCAGTCAACTTTTCCTCTGATCTGTTTGTACAGATCCGGGACAGACGTTTCAAGGTCTGTTCCGGATTCATTCCAGTCACAGAAACTAATGGCTCCCTTATCCACAAACGGTTGAAAAAGATAGCGGTATTCTCTCAGCAGATCCGATGAGTGCTTACTCAGTATTATCACTGTATGCATTACTTTCACCGCCTTTATATTCTGCTAATTATTCTCGTCTCTCTCTGGCGTTCTCGATCAGTTCCTGCATCTTCTCGCACAGATTCTCCTGTTCCTTGTTCTCCAGCTCATTAGCTGCGATCTGCATCAGATCATCTACGTAATCGCTGAAATCGTCTCTCCAGTTTGCAAAATACCAGTCTACATTTTTATCGAATGCTTTTACCTGGTCAAATACGAAGTTGCCATATATCCAGTCAAGATCATCGCCAAGCACGATGGTACTCATGTATTCGTAGATCATCTGCAGGCTCTCTCTCATGATATCTTTGCCGACCTTCTTATCAAATTCTGCCGCCGGTGTAGATACCTTCAACAGCAACGCAAGGTCAAAAATTGTCAGTCCGCTCTTCTTAAACTCATCTGTTTTTAACTTACCGATATGCTTCATCAGAAGGCTGTTCTCGATTGTAATCTTACCGGCGCTGTTCTTCTCTGCCGTAAACTTCTTATCCATATAATTCAGGATTGTCTTAACAACGACCGGATTAATGATCAGCGCATCCAGCACTTCATAGTAATGATCACAAGGTGTACCATTCGATACCACAAACTCTTCGGTATCAATACCATTTAACTGCAGTCTGTAGAGATATTTGCCCTCTGCAATTTTCCGGTAACTGATCAGATTGAAGATCATACCAAGAATAAATGCACGGTAAATTCTTCTCTCCTGACGTTCCTGATTCTCGTCATCCAGATCCGGCAGACAGGTAATGATATGCCATTTACGGTCGATATGCGGAGTGATCACCGGTGTCTTATCTGACTTCGGCTTAATCTGGCTGATCAGTTCATAATATGCCTTGTAATACTCACCTTCGCATCTTCCGTCTGCTTCGCTTCCCGGAGCGAACTTGGACAGACCATTGGCACGCAGCCCGTAGATTGCCTGATAGAACATGATCATATTCAACGGAATATCTTCATCCGGATTGCCACCGTAATTGCCAAGTTCCTGAGCGATCAGCATAGATCTCGGAGAATCGTCCTCGGATCCAGCTGCTTGCTGTATGTGCAGGCTGCGATTGGTTCCCTCTGTTCGCCAAGCGGTCTTTCGATAAATGGATTAGAAAGGCTTCTGGTCTCTGCGATCACACGGCGCACATACTGTTCTACACGTCCGTAATCATATTCATTGGCCTCGTACTTAGCTTCTCTTTCCAGTGCTGAAAGTACATCCATATTTACCGTTGTACCGTAAATCTCCATCAGAGATTTTTCAAAATATCCGATAATTCCATCTTCGAATAATTCCTCGAAGTATCCGCCATTTTCCGGTTTGTCCTTCATCATGGAATATCCGCGGACTTTTGAATAAATGTCCTCTGCCAGCTCCTTATCAATCGTAATCGTATTGCCGGTATATGGCATTTCCTTCAGCAGTCTGTTAAAGCAGTTAGCCGATGCACACACATAACGTGTAGTTTTACCAGCTGTATTCACATATTTTTTCAGCAGAGAATTGATTCTTCTGTCCAGTTTGCCAATGCGATCTTCGAAAGATGCATAGAAGGTCTGGAACGCATCGCACAGATTGGTAATATAATCAATACCTTCTCTCAGTACTTCTGCCAGCACACTGCTTGTTCTGTACTTATCCACCTCACTCAGATAATAACGGAACTGATCCTTCATCTCCTGCTGCGTCTTCTTATCCATCTTACGTTCTGTCAGCTGATCCACGGTCTCTGTCTCATCCGTCTTCGGATCATCAAATATATTATAGAAGTCATCAAAGAACTTCTCTTTTTTCTTATTCTCTTTGTCAACGAATACCTTTTCCTGTTTCATCAGTTCCAGTGCCTGATATAGGAAATAACGGACTGCATTCGGATGGATAAATGCGTCATGCTGATCGCGCAGATATGTCTCCATCTGGTGTGGAAGCCGATCCTTTGTTGCTGAATCATTCTTTGCACGGAAGATGGTGTATGCGATGGTTCTTCCGGAATCCTCGCTCCGTCTCATAACCATATCTTTATACTTCTCAACTTCCATAAATGCAGACTGCAGATCTTCTTTTGCCTCTTTTTTACCGACCTCGATATCGTTGATCAGTCCCATCGCCTGTCTCTTCTGTGAATCCAGATCCAGCTGTCCTGTCATCACGCTGGTCTTTACAAACTTCTTCAGCTGATCCACGTACTCAGACCATTTATCGCTGACTTTCTTGTATCCACCGTCATCATAGATGGTGCAGGCCTCCTCAATTGCCTTGGCAAACGGATCTTTCTGTTTTGCCATCTGCTCAATCGAACCGATATAACTCATAGACGGATCGATATCATTCACATGGAATCCCTGCGCACGCATTTCCGAATTTGCCATGCAGCGTTCTCTGTACATATCATCAAATACCAGCCACTGCTTCGATACACATTCCTTTGCCCAGTTAAGTGCAATATATTCTTTTACGTCCTCTGTCGGGTAGATCAGCATCGCTGAACCGGCTCCCGCATAACGGTTGCGTCCTCTCTGTGCACACAGCTCACGGATTGTATTATCCTCAGATGAATTGCTTCTCTTATTCATCGGTCCGATAGACTGTGAATAAATACAGTTTGCTGCATGATCCAGATACTGGTTAAAGCTGTTCAGCTTCTTACCTTCTGTATTCTGTGCATCAAACAGGAAGCAGAAATCATATGGTCTTACATCATATTCTTCTACTTCGGAAGAACCTACGCGCGGGAACTCTACACGTACTGTCTTGTCATATTTCTCAGGCAGGGTCTTATCCCCTTTCATCAAAAATGCATCCAGCTCACGGAGTGCCGCATAGGCATTACAACGCAGATTGTTACGCTCTGACTGGCCACGAATCACTTCATAGAATACTTCCGGAAGGATAAAAAATCCTCGTGTAATATTCGCACTTGCCTGGAACTTTGTTGCCAGATAATTCTTCAGGTAAAGTGCCACCGGAAGGATCAGTCCGGATCCGGTACCGCCGGCCAGTGAACTTACAATTACCACACGCAGAGCCTGCTCGCCGGAATCTCCTTCCAGCTTATACAGTTCTTCAATTGCTTTGTGTAACGGCTCCATATTACCGGCACGAATTGCTGTATCTAATGCAAGTCTTGAAATCGCTCTTACCTGTCCGGCTCCTTCTGTCAGCGACTTGCTGTTCAAAATACCATTTACCGGAAACCAGGTATCTCTGGCATGCGTATCAATATTCAGATACTCGCCTACCGTCAGTTTCGTAGAAGTCTGAATTGTCTTGATATACGGATTGGCCTCACGGATCTCGCGCAGCTCATTGATATCCGTATCAAATACTGCAAAACCAATATGCTTTCGCTGTTCCTCTGTAACCATCTTGGATACACGGCTTACAATCTTGGAACCGGTTCCCCCAAGTCCTACTAATAATGTTGGTGCAATCATTTGTCTTCCTCCTCACTAAAGTATTGCTTTATCATTTCCTCTTACCCTTTTTGATCGATCCGTCAGCAGTTCTCTGCACATTCGGAATACATGTATAAGTAAATTCAGGTGTTGACACCACAATGATCGTACTCGCTGATATGCGGTAATGTCCTTTGTAATTATCCGGTATAGACATTCCGTTAAATGTCGTATCTTCTTTACCTGCAAAAGTCGATGTGTTCAAGATCATCATACTTCCGCCTCCTGCAGCCTTCACCCTCGCAGTCTTCTTTACCGGAGCCGGTGAAAATGTCAGCCTTCCGACCTCTGCCTTATATGGTAGAAATACAGATAACTTATTCTTCTCAAAATTACCTTTCACTATCGAATCACGTATCCCAATCTTTTCGGCCGTACATTCAATAGATGGTCTTGATTTCATCTTTCTTGGAAAACGCTTTTTAAACGGTGGGATATATCCCAGAATCAAAATCAACAGCAGTAGGCCAAGCGCAATCTGCTTCCAGTAGTGTTTCAGATAATCCAACACACCTCTGTCATCCTTGATCTTCATCGATACTGTCTGCGCCTTGCCATAAGAATTACCGTCAATCTCTGTCGACACATCAACTGTAACCTCTGCTTTACCGGTATCGGTCTCAAACATTTTACCGTCTTTATATTTTGGAATTGCAATCCATGTAGACACTTCACTGCCTTTCTGGATATCCCAATCCAGCGCAAATGTATCTCCCTGCTCATTCACTGTGCCGAGTTCTACCGTTGCATTCTCCCACTGCTCTTTTGTCAGCGGCTTGCCATTCTTCTTCGCTGTAATCTTCAGTGGTTCCGCATGATCTATCTCTTTTAATGCCACAGACTTCGGCGCCTGTACCTCCATATCAAGTGTACATACCTTATAAGTCTTTTCTGCATGATCCATATAATCATTCAGATACACAACATCCGCCGACAGCTGAAGTTCATCTCCATCAACCTGAATATCAACCGTCTGCGTAACTCCTCCGTTGCCACCCAGCCCATACTCCTGTCCATTCACCGTCAAGGTATATTCCGGCTTGCCAAGCAGCTTAGAATCCTTAATAAACTTTCCAGACAACAGATCGATAAATCCAACCTTTACCTGATACGAACCTCCTTCAATGGTATCTCCATCTACTTTCTTGCCGCCCTTCAGCAATTCTGCTCCAAACTCTACATTTGGTTCATAATATACCTGAATAGAATCTGCTCCTTCTATATTCAGAGTATACTCTCCTTCTACAATGGATGAAGACGGATCTGCAAATACTGCTACTGCACCTTTTAATGATGTGTCTTTCGTCGGAACCTGCGTTACATAAGAAGTCTGTCCTGCGCCGTCCGTACTGCTGCATGACACGCTGTAGCAGTTCTCCATCTTGACTTCGCCACCCTCTTTATTCTTCAGGCTCTTAATATCTACATTACTTCCCTGTGCAAATACGATCAGCTTACTGAGTGGCACATCCAGTTTCAACGGATTACCAGCCTTATATCCCGGATATTCATTTCTTTTAAAAATACGATTGCTTACAATTGCCAGTTCATTGATCACCGCCGCACTGTCTCCGGCTTTCTGTGCATAGAGTCCTGCGTCCTCATTGCTGTCCGGCACATTCTCGACTTCGCTTCCCATGCCAAGGAACTGTACGTACATATTGTCCCGGGATGCAGCCTTCTGTTTCAGATCCTCTTGCAGACCTGCTGCCGGCACATCACTGTCAAATATACCATCTGTCAGCACTACGAGCCAGCCTTCCTGCGCAGCCCCGCTGTCTAACAGTGCAGTCAGTTCTGCTGATGCCGTATTCACCTGTGTATACGGTGTTCCTTCCGGATCCGGTGTATACATATTATGAATCTGCGCAATGTCATCTGTAGACTGCACCGTAATGGATGTCGTTCTGTCCGTACCCGCATTGCCATTCACCGTAACCGGATGCATCGGAAATACCTTCATCACATCTCCGCTGTCGAAATTCATCATCGCAGCAAACACTTCCATCGCATAGGTTGCCTGCGACCACGCCATATTCCCCGGCTTGTACATACTTCCCGAGTTATCAAATACTACGTAGATTGCTCTGTTCTTTCCCGCCTGTGCTGCCTGCACTTCCTTCGGCTGCGAGACCAGTATAACGGTCATCAACATAACAACTGATAACATCACACTCAGCACACTCTTACATACTCGCTTCATCTTCTGTCCCATCCTCATAACTTTTCACTCTTCTCAACCAGAATCCATTTCACTCCTGATTGAATACAAAACATAAATTTCTTATAAATTTTATATCTGATTTTTGATTATCCGCATAAACACTATACTTTCAAGCATTTTGAAATATAGGAAAGCACTCATTTTACCACGAATTTACCACGATTGAATGAGCCTTGATATGACGTAAGAATTTGAAAAGGACACCGTATAGTTTGGTGTCCTTTTACATGAAAATCATTAGTCGCTATTGATTGTTATTATACATTTTGTTAATTGTTCTTATTTCTTTTACGTTTTTTACCGAATAAAACAGCTAATACACCGGTTGAACCAGCAAACATAGAAGTAAACAATCCTACGTTTGTCATATCACCTGTTTTTACAGGGTTCTTTTGTCCGCTAGGCTTTGTTGGAGTAGTTGGCTTGCTCGGTTTCTGTGGCTGTTGTGGACTTACAGGTTTATTTGTTGCTTTTTCTTTTACGGTAACTGTAATTGTTTTTTCAGTAATTGCACCATTTTTATCTACTACACGGAAAGTTACATGATAAGTGCCAGCCTTAGAAGTATCTACATCATTTGCAATAATGTTATCTTTTGTTAAAATAATCGTTCCGTCCTCTTTATCTGTTGCCGTCACATTTGCCAATGGGTCGAACGTATCGCCTACATTCAATGTAACATCATTTGCTGAAATGATTGGAGCAGAGTTAAGGTCGCCTGTATTTTGTTTCACAGTTACAGTAATCGTTTTTTTAGCAGAAGCTCCGTTTTTATCTGTTACTTTATAAGTCACATGGTAAGTACCAGCCTTAGAAGTATCTACATCATTTGCAACAATATTATCTTTTGTCAAAGTGATAGTTCCGTCCTCTTTATCTGTTGCTGTTACATTTGCCAATGGGTCGAAAGTATCGCCTACATTCAATGTAACATCATTTGCAGAAATAGTTGGTGCTGTATTATCTTCTCCTTGTGAGTTTAACGATAATTCTACTTTTAAAACAACGTTTCCGTCTTTATAAGTACCGCAATCATACTCATAAGTAACTGGTTTTTTTACATCATCTACCGTTATAATTCCTGTATCTTTATCTAAAGTTCCATTTGCAGTAACTTTTACTTTTGAAATATCTATTCCTTGTTCAACATCTTTTTTTAAGTCGATTTTATTCCCTTTAATATCAATATAACCGTTGCCTACAAAAGCATGATTATTTTCAAGAACTTTATTCTCTCCGACATTTAACCAGTATAAATCATCGCAAATTAATTTTTTAATTTTTGTGTTTTTACTTATATCAAGACCTCTTATCCCTTGTTCAAAAATTTCACCGCAACGTAGCATTTCAAGTTCTAAATTATTGCTTAAATCTAATTTTTTAATAGTTGTATCATGACAAAAAAGGCGTGTCAGTTTTGTGTTTTTTGTTACATCTAATTCAGCTATATTTGTCATATAACATGATAGTTGTTTCAAATTAGGGTTCTTACTTATATCAAGTGTTTTTACTTTTGTATCTCCTATATCTAAAGTGACTAATTGCGGATTATGTGTGACATCAAGTTCCATTAATCCTGTATTGCTACAAGATAGTTGTTCTAAGTTAGGATTGTTTGTTACATCTAAATTGGAAATAGAGGTACTATCTGCAAATAACGTATTCAATTTTTCATTCTTAGATACATCAAGACTGTTAATTGATGTATTATCGCAAAGGAAAGCTTCCAAATTCGGATAACGTGTTAAATCAACGCTTCCTACTTTTGAAGAACGACAATCTAATCTTTTTAAAGATGAGTTTTTAACCGGACTTAAGTCTGAAACAGAAGTCGTAGAAACATCTAAAGACTGCAAATTTGTTAGATATTGAATACCCTCTAATGAAGATATCGTTTTCATACCATGTAAGTTTAAGAATTGGGCTTTTGATATTTCATCAACAGATAACACACTATCGCCGTCTTTATCAAATTCTGCAATGATTTGTTCTCTAAATACTTTGTCTGGAAAATGTGTTTCATCAATAGCAATGCTTCCAGCTTTTACTTCTGTATTTTTGCTTGCTTCAACGGTCTTATCTTCGGTAACCACTTCTTTTTCTGGTGTTGCAGGTGTTTCCTGTTTTGCACTTTCTTCTTTTAAAGTTTCTGCATTTTCAGCAGTTTCTTCCTGTTCCTTGTCTGTTATATTCTCTTGTACTTCTGCGTTTTCTGTTTTCTGTTCCACAGGAACTTGCTCTGTCTTGTTTTCTTCTACAACGGCTTCCTGCACAACTTCTGTGTTTTCCTGTGCCATGACAGGAGTAGGAAGCCCTGTAAGTGCAGTTGTTGTTCCAATCATCAATGCGGAACTTACTGCAAGGACTTGTTTTTTCTTCATAGTTTGTTCACTCCTTATTTTTCATAAATTCTTTGCATAGAAAAACGCACAAACTCCCCCTTATAACTGGATAATCTGTGCGTTCTGTTTATTATTGATAGAATTGAAAAAAGGGCAGAATTTACTTGTCTGTCTGTCTGTCTGTCTGTCTGTCTGTCTGTCTGTCTGTCTGTCTGTCTGTCGCAAGCGTAACAATGTGTGAACATGACTGTCAACCCTTTCTTTCAAAAAAATTCAATCCTTGCTTCTATACAAAAAACATTATACTGGAAACAAACACCTCTTTCAATCTTTTTATGCGTGCAAGATAAAAAAATTGAGACATCACACTTTTCCTTTTTTCCTCTTGAGTACCCACAACAGAAAAGAAAAAGCCCTGTCAAGAGCTTGCCACCATTGGTGGTGCTTTGCACTCTTGATCGGGCTTTTTGTTTGCTGTATCTTCTCGCAAGAGGAAAAAGATTACTCGTCCTCATCATCAAAATGGTTATTCCTTAATACTTCCCGTAACAGTTCCATATCCTCTTTTGAGTTCGGATTTATCATTTTCACGACTTGATAAGGTGTCCTATATTTATGTCCCTCTATGCTTTCCCCAAACATATCCATACTGTATAAATCATCATAGCGGTCTAGTAATTTTTGAAACTTCAAATGCTGGATAAATTCTTTGATTGGGTAAAGGTCGGACGCTTCAATGCTTTTCCCGTTGATATAGTCTGTAATGTATTCCCGTAACTTTTCCAACTCATATTCCAGCCATTCTTCCTCGCTGTCAAAGAAGTTATCATAGTGTCCGTGTTTCAGTTCTGCATTTAGACGTTCTTCTGTTCTTAAAAACTGACAGACTTCTTTTTCAGACTGATTGACATACTTCCATTCTCCCGATAATAATTCATTCGGCGTTACGTCCAGCACTTCCATTATCTTTTCCAGCGTTTCATAAGCAGGATAGTTCAACCCTCTTTCAATCTTGGAAAGGCTCTGCATATTGATACCGATTTTGTCCGCAAGTTCCTGTTGTTTCATTCCCCTAAATTTTCTTATGGTCTGTATATTATTTCCTAAATGGCTTATTTTCATTGCACAACCCTCCATATCTCGTTATATCTTCACTGTTATAAGTCTATCATGCTTAATATGATTTGTAAAGACAAAAAAAGATATTGACAAATAAGCATATAAGAATTACTATGCTATTGTGAGTGAATAAGCACAATAGCATGAAATACAAAAACATTCAAAAAGAAATACCCATCTGATTAAACCCGTAGATATGAATATTGGTTGAAATGGAACTTGTTAGAAAAGGCAAAACAGGACTTGCTGACAAAGTATTTCTGACACGGTGGCGGAAGCCTCTCAGGCTTACCGCCATGACACCTTGTGTCAAGGGGAAGAAATGCTTTGTCGGCTGGCGAGCTGCGAGCCTTGACTGTGCCCCCGTTATCTAACAGGGGGGCACTATTTCACAAAAGACAAGTCAAAAACCATACAACCCCAAACCTGTGAGTAGTAATGAGAAGTTTTAAGAAGATAGTAATTTCACATTCTTTTGAATAGTGGTTTACAGGTATTTCAAGGCTGTTGTGGGATTGGAGGAATACAATGAACAATTTAGAATTTGCACTTGAAATGAAGAACAAACGTCTTGCAAGCGGTCTTTCACAAGGAGAACTTGCAAGTCTTACCCATGTATCAAGATATAGTATCAACCGCTTTGAGAACGGAAAAGCCAACGCAAGTAAAGAAACACAGAACATTATCCTGCGTTGTCTGAATTACTATGTCTGTGATAAGCCTTTTTATCTGCTCGTTGATTATCTGTCTGTCCGTTTTCCAACGACTGACGCATTAGAAGTTATCCGAAAGGTGCTTGGCATGAAAGCGGACTATTTTATCCATTATGACTATGGGTATTATGGCTATAAGGAGCATTATGCCTACGGGGAAATCAAGGTCATGGCTTCTGATGATGAACACATGGGTGTATTTTTAGAATTAAAAGGGGCAGGCTCACGCAACATGGAATATGTCTTACAGGCACAGAACAGGGATTGGTATTCATTTTTAAACCGCTGTCTTGACTGTGGCGGTGTTATCCGACGTTTTGACTTGGCAATCAATGATATGTGCGGTCTGCTGGATATTCCCGTTTTGTCTGAAAAATACAAAAATGGCGGTGCGGATTGTCGCTGTAAAAACTATGAAAATGTACAAGGTGGAAAACTAAGCGGAAAAAACCGTAATTTAGCAAGTACCCTTTATATCGGCTCAAAGGCAAGCACAAAATATTTCTGCCTGTATGAAAAACAAAAGGAACAGGCAACCAAAAAGAAACATACGGATATTATCAACCGTTTTGAAATTCGTCTGCGTGATAAAAAGGCAGTACAGGCAGTTGAGGAATTGTTATTGACATATAACCCTCATGGGTTGGTGTTTTGCCTTATTACTGATTTTGTGCAATTTCCCGATTATCCGCTGTGGGAGATATTCATTTCCCATGACAGTTTACCTTTTGAAATGAACCCCGTACCTGTCAATATGGAACGCACTCTGCAATGGCTGGAAAGACAGGTCATGCCGTCAATCGTGATGATAGAGGAAATCGACAGGCTGACAGGCTCAAACTACATGAAAATGATTGATGAATGTACCCACCTTTCCGAAAAACAGGAAATGCTTGTAGAACAGATGTGTACGGATATAGCAGATGTAATCGAAAGTGAGGGGGTGTTTTATGAGTAATGCACAGGATATTCCCGTATGGGAAAAATATACCCTTACCATTGAAGAAGCGTCAAAGTATTTCCGTATCGGAGAAAACAAGTTAAGACGCTTGGCAGAGGAAAACAAGGACGCTGGCTGGCTCATTATGAATGGCAACCGCATACAGATTAAACGCCGACAGTTTGAACAGGTTATTGACAAATTGGACGCAATCTAAT